>JAYUCX010000085.1:0-3921 GCA_043740145.1 Gammaproteobacteria bacterium | reverse complement strand
ACTCATGCGACCTTCGTCCAGCGGGCGGTAATGCCAGCTCACCCTATCTGCAAAGACGCCGGAGCGCACCGCGCGGTTGAAAATCACGTAACGGTAGTAACGCGAGAGCGCCGCATAACGCGCATGAAAATCATCGCTTACCGCACGCGCCCAGGTCACGCTGCAATCCTTGGGGAGATGGCTATTCGCGCCGAACACCCAACTGCGTTCGCTGCGCATGGCCGCGCTGTCAAAATGAATCACTTGACCCAGCGCATGCACGCCCGTGTCGGTGCGTCCCGCGCAGATCACGCGCACGGGATGATCGGCGACCTTGGCCAGCGCCTGCTCTATACACGCCTGCACACTGCGCACGTCCTCTTGCACCTGCCAGCCGCAGAAGTGGGTGCCGTCGTATTCTACTCCGAGGGCGATTCTCATGACTTGTCAGAGACCCAGCGCGCGCAGCTCCGGATCCGGCTCGCTGCGCTCCCAGACCTCATCAAAAAAATTCAGCAGCAGGGCGGCCTCTGACGGCGCATTGAAATTCACAATCGCGTGATAACTCTCGCCGGTCTTGTTATGTACTACCCCATGCCGGTCCACCACAAGAAAAGAGCCGTTGTAGTGATGGTATTCTTCAGTAACTTTACGAATCTTAATGAGACTCTCTAAGCGGCGGCTGAGTTCGATGAGACGATGTCCTTGCTGCACGATGCGCTCCGAATTCTGCACCAGGATCTTGATCTCTGAAACCCGGCTGCGGATGGCCAACTGCCGGACTGCCTCAACCAATTCGGGGTTGTCATACACGGCGTGATCGAGATCGCGGCTGTAAATAGTAAGAGCACGCTTACTCTGATTGATTAAGGCAAGTGCAGCGTTGCGCTGGTCTGCGCTGGTGCTGACCTCTATCGGATCCGCATCGCGGCCTAGCACGAATTCATCCCATTGCTGCATAGCGGCTCGAGGACGAAGGGGCTCCTACCCCACCATCCAAATCACGAAAGCCAGCGCGAGGGGATAGAGCCATTGATACAGTGGCGGGTGATAGCTCTCCGACAGCGCAATCACCTGCGCCGTCATGGACTCGGCCGGGCGACGGCCGTTTGAAAAAGCGTACTGGCGGTATCCGTGATGCGCCGCCAGCGGGAAGACCTTTCTTCTTTTAAGCGTTCTTGGCCTAAGGAAGCTCTGAATAAGTCCATCCTGGACTTCTCAGAGCACGAAAAGTGAAAAATGTGGCCCTGGTAGTATACGGGGGCACTTTCCTTCATGTTCAATGGCTTGACGCCATTGAACATGGCGGCACTTGCGGCGCTCTCGCTTCCAGCTCCGCTTGCAAGTCCAGGGCAAGCCTTCCCTGGCTTGCCCGCTCGCAGCTGGGCTGCTCGCCCCTGTGCCGCAGGAACCTCTGACTTAATCAGAGGTTCCCTAAATATGTGCCGGGCGTGAGTGACGGTCTCCAACGTCAGCACCGCGCGCACCGCGAAGCGGTCGCCGGCGCCGCTGAAGATATTGAGGGGCTTGGCTAACCAGCATAGCGCCGCCGCCAGCAGCGCAAGCACCGCTACTTCTTTCACCCCGCCCACCATCAGCCCAGCCCCCAACACCATGAACCCAATGAGGCGTATGACTGGATGCATGGCCGACCTAGCAGCCTGCTGAAAAACGCGCTGAGGAGCGCATCGCGGCGTTGGAAACGGGCTCAAAATGCGGGGCCGCGAAGCGGCAGACTAGGTGTAAACTGCGCTTTTTCGCCCGTTTCCGCCTTGCGCTGCATCCCCTGATCACGTTTTTCAGCAAGCTGCTAGCCGATCTTACGGAGCAATTCTTCAGCCTCTCGACGTTGAGACTCGTTGCCCTCTTTCACGACCTCATCCAGGATGCCTTGCGCGCCGTCGGGATCGCCCATATCCATATAGGCACGCGCGAGATCGAGCTTGGTCGCCACCTCATCCTCCGCCGCGAGTTCGCCGGACTCGAGGTAAGAGGGCCTGTCTCCCTCTGGAAGCAGGGCTGACTCGACGCCGGTGTCGGCCAATCTCTCGGCCTCCTTCTCTAGATCGAGATCGAGCGGGTACTCCAGACCCTTGTCCTGAATGTTGTCAAAAGACACAGTCGAAGCCTGTTCTGAACTGGGTCGAAGGGGTTCGAAGGGCTGGAGCGGACTGGCTTCGGTTTGCACCGGCAAATCCTCCTCCAGAAGGTTCGGTTCGGACTGGCTGGCGGCCGAGGCGGCCTGCTCCACCGCGGGTGGGGTTAGGGAGGTCTGATCGAATTCGATGACGTTGCTGGTATGTTCGCGGTCCAGCCAGGAGCCGCCGGTCTCCACGGCAGGAGGGGCAGACGGCGGAACCTCCAGCGTTTCATTGACGGCAAACCCGGTAACGCCCGCCAGACTGGTTACCGCCGGGGTCTGACCGCCGAACAAGGGCTCGTTGGGATCGAGTTCCTTGCCCATGGCCATGACCTTGTCCCACAAGGGGCCGCCGTGACCGCGTAAGCGGTCGTGCAGATCTCGCGCCTGCGAGGTAAATGCCTCGATATCTTTAGTGCGGGAATATATTTCCAGCAATTTGAGCCGGATTTCATGGCGGTCCGGGTCGTTGGCGATGGCTTGCTTCAGCACGGTCTCCGCTTGGGCATAGTGCTGGTGGTGGATATAAGCATCGGCCTCGTCAAGTGGATCAGTCTCCTCTGGAGTGGGCGCGGTGGCAGCCAAGGCCGGCGATTCAGTTGTGAAGGCCTGAGCCGCGACCACGGGCTCGACCCTCTCCTCGGCTACGAAGGTATTCGCTTCGTGACGCCGTTTGATGAGCCAGAGCATGCTCACGAGCAACAAACCCACCGCCACCACCATGCCTTGACCCAAAGGATTGCCGATCAGGGCCGACCACATCGTCTCCAGGCTGGACTCGCCGGCAGCATCCGCGGCGGGCTGCGGCTTTGCCGCCCCGGAACTCGCACTTGCGGCGGCCTTCATTGCCGAGGATTGCTGGCCCTGCTCAATCTCCTTCATCTTGGCCTGCAGGGTGGCGAGTTCCTCGTCCTTGAGTTTAATCAGCCGCTGAGTAGAGGCGGTCTGTTCTTCAAGCGCCGCGAGCCGTGAGCGCAGCTCGTCATTCTCCTGGCGCCTGGCCTCCACCGCTTCGTTCGCCAGCGTAAGCTCTTTGTGTACCCTGTCCAACTCAGCGGCCTGCACGGCGGCGGTGTCGGTCGTAGAGGCCGCAGTAGGCGTCGCTGCGGAGGGTGGCGGGGTGGAGGCAGTGACGGAAGGGCTTGCCGTGGTTGGCGTAGCGGGTGGCGGCAGCGTATTGGTCGTAGCGGGCGGAGAGTCAGGAGATCCGGTTGCCGGCGTCCCCGCTATTGCGGCCGGGGCGGTGGCTGGCTTGACCTCCTCCGCCGGCGCGACCAGCTTTAATTTAGCCCCCGTTTCTTGCTGTGGTGCAGATTCAGTCTGCGGCTCGGCGGGTTTAGCCTCAGCCACGGCGGGCTTTTGTTTCGCGCTCTTCCAACCCGCGTTGTGTTCCTTGACGATGCCCTTCGCCTCATCCTTGGTCAGGGCGATGATCGCGTCGAAATCCGGGATAGTCAGTACGGCGTGGGCCTTAAGATTATTGACGTTATTATTCAAAAAGGCGTCAGGATTTTGCTTTAAGATGGCCAGCATGATCTGCTGGGCGCTGACCGTATCATCCGGTTTCAGCCTTTGGGCGATGGACCACAACATTTCACCCGGCTTGACGGTGTAGTCCTCGCGCGACTCGCTCACAGGCGGGATAGTTGATTCTGGAGCTACCGCAGCCGGGGTCGGGGGACTTATCTCGGTGGGTGCTTCCTGCACTGGGCTCGGCGCCGGTTCAGCCGGCGTGACTGGCGCGGGTGTCACCACTGCCGCCTTGGGCGCCCGGATGGGAGGTGGAGCAATCTCGGCCAGCG
>JAYUCX010000084.1:0-1557 GCA_043740145.1 Gammaproteobacteria bacterium | reverse complement strand
AGCTAGCTCTCACCGGCGAACTGCGCAGCGTGCGCGGCGCGTTACCGGTCGCCTTACAGACGCGCGAGGCCGGCCGCTCTCTGATTGTGCCGTTGATGAACGCTGACGAAGCCGCCTTGGTAAATGGCGTTAGCGTCCTGGGCGCGCGCCACATACTGGAGGTGTGTGCGCATCTCGCCGGCCGCACACTGCTCGCGCCGCATATCTTAAAAGAGAGTTTGAGCAATGAGGCCGTTGCGGATGATCTTTCCGAAGTGCGCGGCCAGCAGCATGCCAAACGCTCGTTGGAGATCGCCGCCGCGGGCGGCCACAGCCTGCTCATGATCGGCCCGCCCGGCACCGGCAAGACCATGCTGGCGAGCCGCCTATCGGGCATCTTGCCGGTGATGACCGAGGAAGAAGCGATCGAGGCCGCCGCCATCGCCTCGGTGAGCGATCAGGGCTTCACCGTCGCCGACTGGGGAAAACGTCCTTTTCGCGCGCCGCATCACACCGCATCGAGCGTGGCCTTGGTCGGCGGCGGCAGCACACCACGGCCGGGCGAGGTGTCGCTCGCCCATCACGGCGTGCTGTTTCTCGACGAGCTGCCCGAATTTGACCGGCGCGTACTGGAAGTGCTGCGCGAGCCGCTGGAATCCGGCCGCATCACCATCTCGCGCGCCGCGCGGCAGTCCGAATTTCCGGCGCGCTTTCAATTGATCGCGGCCATGAATCCCTGTCCGTGCGGGTATCTGGGCGATCAAAGCGGGCGTTGCCATTGCACCGCCGAACAGGTGCAACGTTACCGCGCGCGCATCTCCGGCCCGTTACTGGATCGCATAGACATGCACGTGGAGGTGCCCAAGGTGCCGCGTGGGAAACTGCGCGCGAGGCCGGATGAGGTTGTAGAGACGACACAACAGGTGCGCGCCCATGTTGAACAGGCGCGTGTGCGGCAGTTACAGCGCAACGGCAAACCCAACGCCACGCTCAAAAACCGCCAGATCGAAAAACACTGCCGCCTGAACGAAGCCGATCAGGGGCTCCTGGAACAGGCGATTGAACGCTTGGGGCTGTCGGCGCGCGTGTATCACCGCATCCTGAAGGTCGCGCGCACCATCGCCGATCTCGCGGGCAGTGAAGAGATCCACACGGCACACCTCACCGAGGCGATTTCTTACCGGCGGCTGGATCGCCCGCTCGCTCGTTAGCAGGCTGTTAAAAAACAGCCTGCGTGCGGCCCATGGAAGGGCTTTTTCAACAACCTGTTAGATAAAGCCAGACCTACACCTTACCCGCCAGATTTTTAGCAAGTCCGGTATAGTCAGCCGGGGTGAGCGTCAAGAGTCGTTGCTTGGCGTCTTCGGGTAGTTCCAGGGAGGCTATAAAATCATGCAGCGACTCTTTGTCAATGCGCCGCCCGCGGGTCAGCATCTTGAGCTTTTCGTAAGGCTCGGGAATGCCGTAACGGCGCATCACGGTCTGCACGGCTTCCGCCAGCACTTCCCAGTTGGCGTCGAGATCGGCCTTGATGGCCTTCGGGTTGATTTCCAATTTAGCGATGCCTTGTAAGCAAGT
>JAYUCX010000083.1:0-3929 GCA_043740145.1 Gammaproteobacteria bacterium | reverse complement strand
GGCCGCGTTCGCCCTGATAGTGGGCGAGATCGGCGGGTTTAAGCGTGAGAGGCCGCTGCCCGGAGTACACCACCAGGCTCTGATCCGGCGCAAGGGCTACCACTGCCACCATATATTCCTCGCGGGCTGCCAGCCGCGCCGTGGGGATGCTGACCATTTTTACCCCCTTGCCCTTGGCGAGTTTCGGCAATTCCCGCAGCGGATGGATCAGGAGATGGCCTTGCAAAGTGACTGCGGCGACATAGCCGCTCTCGTAGTTTGCGACGCTGGTCAGCGGCAATACCTGCGCGTTGCTGGACACATTCAGCATCGCTTTACCCGCCTTGTTCTTGGCGTATAAATCGTCCAGTCGCGCGACAAAGCCGTAACCGGCGTCGCTGCTCACCAGGCACAGATCATCCGGGTTGCCCATCGTCACGCCGGTGAAATTCGCGCCTTCGGGCGGCTGTAGGCGACCCGTGAGCGGTTCACCCTGGCCGCGTGCCGAGGGCAGCGTGTGCGCGGGCAGCGAGTAGCTGCGCCCGGTGGAGTCCATAAATACAACGAGCTGATTGCTGCGCCCCTTGGCCTCAACCTTGAAGCTGTCGCCGGCCTTGTAGCCGAGCGCGAGGGGATCAATATCATGGCCCTTCGCGGCACGCACCCAGCCCTTTTCCGACAGCACCACGGTCACCGGTTCGGTGGGAATGAGTTCGGTCTCGTCCATGGCCTGGGCTGCCGCACGCTCGATCAGCGGCGAACGGCGCTCGTCGCCATAGATTTTTGCATCCTCGATGAGCTCCTTGCGGATCAAGGTCTTGAGCCGTTGTTTGGAACCCAGCGTCTTTTCCAATTCCTCACGTTCTTCTCCCAGCTCGCCCTGCTCGCCCCTGATCTTCATTTCTTCCAGCTTGGCCAAGTGACGCAGTTTCAGGTCCAGTATCGCCTCGGCCTGCGTATCACTGAGTTTGAAGCGCTTCATCAGCACGGGCTTGGGTTGTTCTTCGCGGCGGATGATGGCGATCACCTCGTCAAGATTGAGATAGGCGATCAACAAACCATCCAGGATATGCAGGCGCGCCAGCACCTTGTCGAGACGGTACTGCAAACGGCGGCGCACGACTTCGGTGCGAAACTCCAGCCACTCGACCAGGATGTCGCGCAGACTCTTCACTCGCGGGCGGCCGTCCAGGCCGATCATGTTCATGTTCACGCGATAGCTGCGCTCGAGATCGGTGGTGGCAAACAAATGCGCCATCAACTCCTCCACGTTGACGCGATTGGAGCGCGGCACGATCACCAGCCGGGTGGGATTCTCATGGTCCGATTCGTCGCGCAGATCCTCTACCATCGGCAGTTTTTTCGCCTGCATCTGCGCGGCGATCTGCGCCAGCAGCTTGGCGCCGGAGGTCTGGTATGGCAGTGCAGTGATAATGATTTCTCCCCCTTCAGTCTCATAACGGGCGCGCATGCGCACAGAGCCCAAGCCGGTCTCGTACATGCGCGCGAGTTCGGCAGGGGCGGTGATGATCTCGGCCTCGGTGGGAAAATCCGGGCCACGCACGTGTTCGCAAAGTTGCTTGACCGTCGCCTTCGGATCTTCCAGGAGCCTGATGCAGGCGCTCGTCACCTCACGCGCGTTATGCGGCGGGATGTCGGTCGCCATGCCCACCGCAATGCCGGTGGTGCCGTTCAACAGTACGTGCGGCAGGCGCGCCGGCAACAGCTTGGGTTCCTCCAGCGTGCCGTCGAAATTGGGAATCCAGTCCACCGTGCCCTGCCCCGCGTCGGCCAGCAACACCTCGGCGAAACGCCCCAGCCGCGCCTCGGTGTAACGCATCGCGGCGAACGAATGCGGATCATCCGGCGAGCCCCAGTTGCCCTGCCCGTCTATCAGCGGATAACGGTAGGAAAACGGCTGACCCATCAACACCATCGCCTCGTAACAAGCGACATCGCCATGCGGATGAAACTTACCGAGCACGTCACCCACTGTACGCGCGGATTTTTTGTGCTTGGCGGTGGCGGCAAGTCCCAGTTCGGACATGGCATAGATGATGCGCCGCTGCACCGGCTTGAGGCCATCGGCGATATGCGGCAGGGCGCGGTCGAGAATGACGTACATCGAATAATCGAGGTAGGCCTTCTCGGTAAAGGTGCGCAAAGGCAAGCGCTCTACGCCTTCGTAGTTCAGTTCTTGGGTGGTTGTCATAGGGCTAACTCAGTGATAGCGGATTGTCTATGCCTCGTATTGTGCATGATTTTTCAGTTAGACTTAAGGTCTTGACAGCGGGGGAACCGCGTGCCACCGCAAGCAAACAATAATTGCCGGCTTCCAGCCCATAAGATAGTGATGAATACGGTACTCATAGGCGTCTTCGTATACATCTTCGCCCAACTCCTAGTGGGGATGCTCGTCTCGCGGCGTATCAAAAACGAGGAGGATTATCTCCTAGCCGGGCGCAACTTCGGTTACGGTCTGGCGACATTTTCAATCTTCGCAACATGGTTCGGCGCGGAGACTTGCATCGGCTCGGCCGGTAAGGTGTATGAGGAGGGCCTCAGCAGCACTTCGGCAGATCCATTTGGGTACACGATATGCCTGCTCCTGGTGGGACTGCTGTTTGCCGTGCCTTTGTGGCGGCGCGGTCTCCCCACTCTTACCGACCTGTTTCACAGCCGCTTTTCTCCGAGCGTAGAAAGGCTCGCCGTATTAATGATGGCCCCAACCTCGGTGATGTGGGCGGCGGCGCAGATCCGCGCCTTCGGCCAGGCGATCTCGACCTCATCTGAACTGGGTTTTTTGGCGGCGGTCACCATCGCCGCAGTCGTGGTGGTGATCTACACCGTGTACGGAGGCCTACGCGCCGACGCCTGGACAGACGTCTTCAGGGTATCCTATTAATCATCTGTTCGTCCTTGTACACCTCAGCCTTGGGGAGACGGCCGTCCATGGTCAACTCTGGGACATCTCGGCCGGCGGTGCGAGCATCCGTCTCACCGAGCCGCTGCCTCACAAGCTCGCGCAAGGCGACACCCCCCGTTGCGCGATCGAGTTAACCCCTTCCTAGGCAATATCCAGCGGCCTTGAGATCCGCCTGCTGCATCATGATGAGTCGCGCGGTCAGTGGGTGCTCGGCGGCCGGTTTATCGGCCTTACCCCTGTCCACCGCAAAGGCATTGAACGCTTCGTCGCCAGCCTCGACCGGGAATTATGCAAAAAGCTGATGAAGTATTAGTGCTGAATGTAGGTACTGAAAGACGTGCGGGCGGAGTGATTAAAGTACACTGAAGTCGCGCCAGGGACGGTGGCTCATGTGCGTCATGTACTGCGTTAGTCGGGGTGAGAGGGTGAGCCTGCGAAGCAGGTGAACGCGCAGCGCTTGGAGCGCCGGGCCGGGGATCCGATCACCCAACAGGGACGTTGGTCGGGGTGAGAGGATTTGAACCTCCGGCCCCTAGCTCCCGAAGCTAGTGCTCTACCAAGCTGAGCTACACCCCGTGGTCAGTACGTGCGGTTTACGGAAAATTCGGCCAGGGCTCGCAGCGCATCCCGGTAGGGAGAAGGCGGGACCGCCACCAGGGCTGCAATCGCCTTATCCGCCTCTTCCCTAGCCAAGCGCGCAGTGTACGCGATGGCGCCGGTGGATTCAATGGCCAAACCGACCGCCGCCATATCCCCTGCCCCGCCGCTCTCGATCGCCTGACGGATGATCGCGGCCTGTTGCGGCGTGCCCTGCCGCAGGGCGTGGATCAAGGGCAAAGTGGGTTTGCCCTCGGCCAGATCATCGCCGATATTCTTGCCCAATTGCGGTGCCGCGCCGCTGTAGTCCAACGCATCATCCACGAGCTGAAAGGCCGTGCCGAGGTGCAGCCCATAGTTCGCCAGAGCCTGTTCGACCGGTACCGCCTGTCCGTTCAGCACCGCCCCCAACCGCGCCGCGGCCTCG
>JAYUCX010000082.1:0-3959 GCA_043740145.1 Gammaproteobacteria bacterium | reverse complement strand
GGCTGGAGCGAAAAAAACAATATGGAGGTCATCCAGACCCTCTGCAATTTGCTGGACGAACTCATCCCCGGCTCAGCCTATCGTCCGCACAGTTCGCTCATCACCCACGTCACCGACCGCCCCGGCCACGACCGCCGTTACGCGATAGACGCCCGCAAGATCGAACGCGAGTTGGGCTGGCGGCCGGAGGCCAGTTTCACTGACGGCCTGCGCCACACCGTGAAATGGTATCTCGACCATCAGGACTGGGTGCGGCAGGTGAACAGCGGAGAGTATAGGGAATGGCTGACGCAACAATATGGTGAGGCATGTCAATGACTCCTAGCCCCTCACGCCTCACCCCTCACGCCTCACGTCGTAAAGGCATCATCCTCGCCGGCGGCAGCGGCACGCGGCTCTACCCCGTCACCTACGCAGTCTCCAAGCAACTGCTCCCCATTTATGACAAGCCGATGGTGTACTACCCGCTCACCACCCTCATGTTGGCGGGTATCCGCGACATTCTATTGATCTCGACCCCTCAAGATATCCCGCGCTTCGAACAGTTGCTGGGCAACGGCAGCCAGTGGGGCCTTAATATCTCCTACGCTGTACAGCCCGCGCCGGAAGGACTGGCGCAAGCGTTTATCATCGGCAAGAAGTTTATCGGCGGCGCACCCTGCGCCCTGGTGTTGGGTGACAATATTTTTTACGGCCACGATTTTTCCCACACGCTGCAAGCCGCCGCCGAAAAGACCGCCGGCGCCACCGTGTTCGCCTACCCCGTGCAGCACCCGGAACAGTATGGCGTGGTGGAATTCAACGGCAGCGGCAAGGCCGTCAGCCTGGAGGAAAAACCCACCCAACCCAAATCACGCTATGCCGTGACCGGCCTTTATTTTTACGACAACCGCGTGGTCGAGATCGCCCAATCCATAAAACCCTCGGCGCGCGGCGAGTTGGAGATCACCGATGTCAACAAGTGTTATCTGGAACGCGGCGAACTGGATGTCGAGCTGATGGGCCGCGGCATGGCGTGGCTGGACACAGGCACGCACGACTCCTTATTGCAGGCCGCGCAATTCATCGAAACCATCGAAAAGCGTCAAGGCCTCAAGATCGCCTGCCCGGAAGAAACCGCCTACCGCATGGGCTACATCACCACCGCGCAACTCGAAGCACTCGCAGAACCCTTGAAGAAAAGCGAGTATGGCCAATACCTGCTGCGCGTACTCAATGAAAAGATATTTTAGTAGATGCGACAAATTCGCACACGAATTAGGTATGTACAATGAATCTCATTAAAACCGCTATCCCCGACGTACTGCTCCTCGAACCCAAGGTGTTTAGCGATGAGCGCGGTTTCTTTTTCGAAAGCTACAACAAAAAGGTCTTCGCCCAGCATACCGGCATCACCGGCGAATTCGTACAGGACAATCACTCGCGCTCGGTCCGCAACGTGTTGCGCGGTTTGCATTATCAGATCAAACAGCCGCAGGGAAAATTGCTGCGCGTGATCGCGGGTGAAATATATGATGTCGCCGTGGACCTCCGCACACAGTCGCCTACCTTCGCACGCTGGGTAGGCATCAGCTTGTCGGCGCAAGACAAGCGCCAGCTCTGGATCCCGCCCGGCTTTGCGCACGGCTTTCTCGTTACCTCCGAGTCCGCCGAGGTGCTGTACAAAACCACCGATTACTACGCCCCCGAGTTTGAACGCACCCTGCGTTGGGATGACCCCGATCTCGCCATCGCCTGGCCGTTGCAGGCCGATCCCATCGTCTCGGCCAAAGACGCCGCAGGCAAGTCCTTCAAGGCGATTGAATTAGAAAGTTTATGAAAGCCTCCTTACCCTGCAAAGTTCTGCTGCTCGGAAAATCCGGGCAAGTAGGGTGGGAACTGGAACGCTGTCTGGCTACCGTGTGCGAAGTGGTGGCGCTGGACCATCAGGGCATGGACCTCGCCAATCCTGACAGCATACGCAAAACGGTTCGAGAGATCCGCCCCTCCCTCATCATCAACGCCGCCGCCTACACCGCGGTGGACAAGGCCGAAGCGGAAGCGGAGCTTGCCATGGCCATCAACGGCGTCGCCCCCGGCATCCTGGCGGAAGAGGCCAAGCGCCTGGGTGCTGCGCTGATCCACTATTCCACCGATTACGTCGTCGACGGCACAAAGCGCAGCCCGTATACCGAGGACGATGAGCCTCACCCGTTAAATGTCTATGGCAAGACCAAGCTGGCGGGGGAGCGCGCCATCCAGGCTGTAGGCGCCCCGCATCTGATACTGCGCACGAGTTGGGTATACGGCGCGCGCGGAAAAAATTTTCTGCTGACCATCTTGCGGCTGGCCCAGGAAAAACAGGAATTACGGATCGTGGACGACCAAATCGGCGCGCCGACCTGGAGCCGCTTCATCGCCCAGGCCACCGCGCAAATTCTGGGACAAATACTTTACGCGCCAAACGGCAAAGCTACGCCGGGAGCGACCGACATTAGTACTTCCCTGTACGTCACCGGGGTCTACCACCTCAGTTGCGGCGGTGAAACCTCGTGGTACGGCTTTGCTCAGGCAGCAATGGAAAAATTGCGCCATACAAGTGCAGTAAACCGTCCCATGCCCCAGCTTAGCCCTATTTCCAGCGCCGGCTATGCTACTGCCGCTGTCCGTCCTGCTTATTCGGTTTTGTCCAATGACAAGCTAATGGACGCCTACGCCTTTATGTTGCCTCATTGGCAGCATGGCCTGGAGTTAGTTTTGCTTGATCTCAAATCCTGATAATTGTATGCTGGCGCAAATATTGCTTTTGAGTATCAAGTCGAAACTGTAGATAAATAAGCTTTGTTGTAAAAAAACAACATAAATAAAGTTTTGTGGTATTTAGATTAAAAATTATCCTAAAATGATACAAAAGGACTTGACGAGTCTTGTAAATCACCCTACGCTTAGCCAAGGTTATGATAGGTAGAAGCTTTGGAGTAGCTCTGCTCAATGTCTTCCGAGATGCACTACTGAGTTAGAGTTGAAGAATAAATTAAGGACTCCAAAGTTGAATAAAAAGTATCTGGTGTTGGTGGTAGTGCTCGTTCTCGTGGCTGTAGGTGGCTACGTTTTATGGCAAAGCACGATCACGGTCGAAGAACGGGTTGGGGAACGCGCCGTTGAACGCTGGCAGGCGCTGATAGCCGGTGATTTCAAAAAGGCTTATGGCTACCTCGGCCCAGGATACCGTAGCGCCACGCCGTTTACGGCCTACGAAGCAAAGCTAACCGCCGCTCAGGTGGTATGGAAGAAGGTTGAGCTCAAGGCGGTGAAGTGTGAGCCGGAGTTATGCACAGTAGATCTGGGCTTGGATTACCGCCCAAAGGTTAAGGGTTTCGAGGCGTACCAGTTGCAAAACAGGTTGACCGAGAAGTGGGTAAAAGCGGATAATCAATGGTGGCACATCCCATAGGTTCGAGTGAACTGGTGAGGCGGGTAGCGGGGAAATTGGTTGAGATGATTACGGTTTATGACAAAGCTACCTACAGCGCGCTCTGTAATTTAAATATAAAAAGACTTGCACTGGTCTTGGTTTTTGGTGTAAAACATGCAGCACCTAATAAAACAAGCTGCAACACGGCTCTTAGATAACTTAAGTACAACCCCAGCAAATTAAGGAGTGTATATGATGAAGAAGAAATTATTGACAACCGCAGTACTTGCCGGCATCGCGAGCACCGCAGGTGCGGTGAATGTAAACCCCGACTACCTGGGGCAAGTTGGACTGTTCCCCTACTACACCGTTCAGTCAGGCACTGACACCTACATCTCGATTCTAAACACCACCAATCAAGTCAAGGCGGTCAAGGTGCGTTTCCTCGAAGGCAAGAACAGCCGAGAGGTGCTTGACTTTAACCTCTACCTGTCACCGTATGATATCTGGACGGGCGCCATAAGCAGCAATGGCTCGGCAACAGGTCCGGGCATTTTGACCACGA
>JAYUCX010000081.1:0-3963 GCA_043740145.1 Gammaproteobacteria bacterium | reverse complement strand
GTGATTCCATTCCGGTCTAGGCGGGCAGTTTAAGCGCCAAGGTCAAGCCGTCGGCGACCGGCAATAGGCTCAAGGCGATGCGCGAGTCTTGGTGTAGTTTTTGATTAAGCTTGTGAATCGCAAGTGTTGCCTCATCGCACTGCGGCGCATCGGCCACCCGACCATCACGGAGCATGTTATCAAGCACGATCAAGCCGCCGGGGCGCAGTAATTGCAATGTGCGCTCATAGTAGTCATCGTACCCGGTCTTGTCGGCGTCTATAAAGGCGAAATCGAACGTTCCCGTCTGACCGTCGGCGAGTAGTTTATCCAGCGTCTCAAGCGCGGGCGCGAGCCGTAACTCGATCTTATGCGCCACCCCGGCCTCTTGCCAATAACGCCGCGCGACGCTGGTCCATTCCTCACTCACATCGCAGGCGATCAGCTTGCCGTCTTGAGGGAGCGCGAGCGCCACGCAGAGCGAGCTGTAACCGGTAAACACGCCGATCTCCAGCGCCTTTTTGGCGCCCAGCAACTGTACCAACAGCGCCATGAACTGACCCTGTTCGGGCGCGATCTGCATGACAGCCATGGGGTCTCTCGCGGTCTCCTCACGCAGGCGTTGTAGCAGTTCGGGCTCGCGCAGTGAATGACGAACCAGATACTCGTACAACTTATCTGTCATGGTGATGGTTTTATTGCTCATCTTAGCTACCCTCAAGGTTGGCCGAATGAATTCGGCCCTACGTGTAGGTGCAACTTTATTCGCCCTTAGCCCAGGCTACCTGGTTTCTCAAATAGACGGGCACGGCCTGCTCGGCGCTCACTGACAGACCTCTCCGAAAGACGACGCGGGCGAGTAAGGCGATGTCGTGTGCGCGCGGCAGACGTTCCGCTGCCACCGTATGCACGAGTGCGCCGCATCGGGCCTGCAGTGCAGCGCCATATTCTTTCCACCCGCTGCCTACACCTTGCCATTCGCCCTCATTGGGTAAGGTGACATACTCTGGTCCGCATACTTCTTCAGCGCCGTGTAACTCCATCACACCTGCGCCATTGATTTGATAAACGCCCCAATAGACTTCGTTCATGCGGGCATCGAGCGCGGTCAATGTGCGGGTCGCTCCGAGATCGGTGTGGGCGCCTTGCGCGAGAGCGGCCAATGTAGAGATGGGTAACACGGGTAGATCAGCACCGAAGGCGAGGCCCTGTGCGACACCGGCGGCGATGCGCAATCCCGTGAAAGAGCCCGGACCGCACCCAAAGGCTAAGGCGTCCAGCTGTGATAAGCTCAGACCGGCCTCGGATAGCAGCGATTCCACCATGGGTAAAATCAGCTTGGAGTGTTCCCGCGCGGCGACCCTAAAACGCTCGCGTATCTCAGTCCCCACACTAAGCGCCGCCGAGCAGGCCCCAGTGGAGGTATCAATCGCTAATAGTTTCATTGGACGCCAGCCGCCTGCTGCGCCGTCTCGGCGGCGAAGAAGCGCTGTACATCTTCCAGGTTGCGCGTGCGCGGCATCGGTGGAAGGCTATCGAAAAACATTTTTCCATAGGATTTCTCTAACAAACGCGGATCGCACAACATGAGCAGGCCGCGATCGGAACTGTCGCGGATCAGGCGGCCTGCGCCCTGCTTGAGGGTGAGCACCGCCTGCGGTAATTGATAATCCAGAAAGGGATTGCCGCCTTGTTCGCGTATCGCCTCCAGACGCGCTTGCAACACGGGATCGCCCGGCGAGGCGAAGGGCAGTTTGTCTATGATCACACAAGACAAGGCCTCGCCGCGCACGTCCACGCCTTCCCAAAAGCTGCTGGTACCGAGCAGTACCGCGTTGCTCAGGGCGCGGAAGCGGATTAACAATTCGGCGCGCGGTGCGCTACCTTGGACCAGGAGCGGGAAGGGGAGGCGATTCGTTAATAATTGTTCCGCCTCTTGTAGTGCGCGATGACTGGTGAAGAGCAAAAAGGCGCGTCCGCCGCTGGCCTTAAGCACGGGCAGAGCCGCTTCGATCACGGCTTCCGTGTAGCGGTGATCGGCAGGGTTGGGCATCGCAGTGGGGAGGTAGAGCAGGGCTTGTTGGGCGAAGTCGAAGGGGCTGTCCCAGCGCTCCATCGTAGCGTCTTCCAGGCCCATACGTTGCGCAAAATGTTCGAAGCGGTTGCCCACCGTGAGCGTGGCGGAGGTGAATATCCAGGCGCATTTCTGCTTTATTAGATGTGTGCGAAAGATTTCAGCGCTGTCGAGCGGCGTGCTATGGATGGCGAAGGAGCGCGGAAAGGTCTCAAACCAGTGCACGTGTTGATCTGTGTGGGATTCGGTAGCCTGATCGAAATGCTCCAAGAGCTGCACGGCGCGCCGCCAGCAGTTTTCCAGTCCCTTGCCGCGCGGGGCGGCAGCTTCGAGCAACTGACTCAGCATCTGCAGGTGCTCGCGTAAAGTATCCAGGGTCTGTGTGACGCGGGCTTGAGCCTTGATCTCCTGCCACGCGCCGCGTTGTTCTTCGATCCCTAATGCCAGGCGCAGATCACGTACCGCCTTCTCGAGATGTTCGGATGCGCCTGCCAATTCCGGCATGTCGCCTGCTTCTTTGATCTGCTCGGCGACGGCATCGCGGGCCAGTTCTAAAAGTTGACGGCTGCTCAACGTGACGCCGAAAAAGTGCGTAGCGGTTTCGGGTAGTTGATGCGCCTCGTCGAGGATCACTGCTTGCGCGGCAGGCAGAAGTTCACCAAAGCCCTCTTCGCGTAGTGCGAGATCGGCAAAAAATAAATGATGGTTGATGACGACGATGTCCGCCTCGAGCGCCGAGCGGCGCGCCTTGAGCACGTGACAGTCGTTATAAGAGGGACATTCCTGGCCCAGGCAATTGTCGGTGGTGCTGGTGACGAGCGGCCAGACAGCAGAGTCTTCGGGAATATCCGCGAGTTCCGCGATGTCGCCACTCCTCGTTCGGCCGACCCAGGCGCGAATACGCACGACTTCACCGGCCTGTATGCGGGAGCGGAAACGTCCTTCCGATTCGGCGAGTGCGAGCCGGTGAAGACAGAGATAGTTGGCGCGCCCTTTGAGCAGGGCCACAGTCACCGGCACACCCAGCGCTTCGCGCACCACCGGCAGGTCGCGATGAAAGAGTTGATCTTGTAGCGCCTTGGTGCCGGTGGAGACGATAACCTTTTTGCCGGAAAGCAGGGCGGGCACCAAGTAGGCGAAGGTCTTGCCGGTGCCCGTGCCCGCTTCGGCGATCAGAGTGTCATGGTTGGCCAGCGCCGTTGCCACTGCCTCAGCCATTTCCTGCTGCTGGGGGCGAGGCGCAAAACCCGAAACGTGTTGCGCGAACGGACCACCGAGTCCTAAAAATTCAGAGGCACTGAGCATGCCGTATAGTATACGGCATACGCTCTGCACTGAGTTATAGCAAGGTTTAAGGAACCTCTGATGTGTCAGAGGTTCCTTAACTATGCAGTATCAAAGAGGGATGAGTCATTATGGGGCGAGTTGTGTGACAGCGAAGAAATGAGATCAGCCGATCTGCCCATCGCGTGCGGCCTTGAGGACGAGCTCATCAAATTCCTCCCCGCTCATCAAGCCGTGTTCGGCGACGATGTTGCGCACCGGGCGTCCGGTTTTTTCGGATTCCTGGGCGATCTTCGCCGCGGCGGCGTAGCCGATGCGTGGGTTTAGGAGCGTCGCGAGGCCGACACTATTGTGCAGAAAATAATTGCAGCGCTCGCGGTCTACGTTGAGTCCCTTCAGATTAAATTCGGTCGTGGCGGCGATGGCGTTAGTCAACCACTCCATGGCGTCGAATAAGGCCGAGCCGAGTGCCGGCATCATCACATTGAGTTCCAGTTGCCCGGCCTGGGTCATCATGGCGATGGCCATGTCCTGGCCGATCACCTGATAACAGACTTGATTCAACATCTCATACATCACCGGGTTGATCTTGCCCGGCATGATGCTGGAGCCGGGTTGCACGGCGG
>JAYUCX010000080.1:0-3971 GCA_043740145.1 Gammaproteobacteria bacterium | reverse complement strand
ATCTCGACCCAGCCCAGCAGGTTGAGGTGGCCGTGGCCGAGCATGATGAGATGGGCGTGCGGCCTATGGTTGATGAAGTCGCGCAGCTTGGGGAGCATACCGACCACGATGCCCCAGGAGAAGCCGATGATGCTGTAAATCACGCAGGCCGTTATAAACCACAAGATGTAGCGGCGGTACTGCATGTCCTGGCCGAAATTCTCATTCACGGGAAGGGCGCCTTTTCTGTTGTCCGCCCCTCCTGCCCGGGGGGTTTGGTGCGGATGTCCTGATATTTATCCTTCCAGCCTTCAGGGGCCCACATGTTGACCATGCTGTCTATGAATCCGGAGCTTTCCGGCGGCGGCTGGCGCGCCATGGACGAACCTTGTTCCGCCTTGAGTTCGGAGAGAAACACGGCGATGTCATGGATGTCTGCGGACGGGAGGTTGGTAGTGTAGCCCGCTTCCCTGCCGGGTGCGTGATCGATGGTCGTCGTTCCATACGTCAACTCCGGCCGCCTCAGGAAATTCTCTATCCACTCCACGCTGCGGCGCGAACCGATACCGTCCAGCACGATGCCGTGGTTGGTGCCGTTGCGCATCGCGCGGTGGCAGGCGGTGCAATTGGCTTCGCGGAATAATTTTGAGCCGCGCAGGCCTTCCGCGGTGGAATCAAAGGAGCTGCGCGAGGTGAACATCGGCTCCTTCATGTGGCTGCGCACGGTCTCGAGCACGATGTAACCGATCACGGCCAGCACCAGAAACGCGCCGAATACGGCAAACAGCACACGTTCACCGGGTTTGAGGAATTGTTTAGGTTTCGTCGTAGGCAGTGTCACGGTCAACCTTGCGTATTGGCAGGTAGAAAAAACAAAAGGGCGGGTATGTTTCCCCCGCCCTTAGTGGGACTTGCGTCCCGACAACAAGTTCAAAACTCAACTGTAAGGCGAACGCGCTTTCAGCGGCTACTCGTGCGCGGCGCCGGCGGCATTCGGCGGTACCTGGTGAGGCTGGCGCGAATTGCCCATGGAGATAGGCGGCGCGCTGGTCAGGTAGGCGGCGACATTGTAGATGTCTTCATCCTTGAGCTTGCTCGCCACGGCGCGCATCTGCGCCAGCGGGTCGTTGGCACGGCTGCCATCCTTCCATTTCTTCAGCTGATTCACCAGATAGACGTAACGCTGTCCGCCGATGACGGGGTAGACCGGCAGGGCACCGCGGCCGTTGAACTGGTGGCAACTGCTGCAGGCCGGCACGCCTTGGGCCGGGATACCATAGAGCACGATACCCTTGCCGAGGTGCCGCTCACCCACCGGCACGGTGCCGGCCGCCTTGATCTCGTCAAGGTTGGAGGCCGAGGCGAGCGCATCGTGGCGAAGGCTGGAGTCATAGGCGGCGATGTCGGCCTTGTCCTGATCGGAGAGGCCCTTGGCGACACCATTCATGACGCCCATGGTGGTGTCGGTGCGGAGATCTGCGGCGAACTCATAGAGTTGCTTTCTGATGTAGGTAAAGCCTTGACCGGCCAGCCGGGGAGATCCCATGTTGTCATCACCTAAACCCTCCGGCCCGTGGCAGGCCATGCAGGGCGGGACCTCGCCTTTGCCTTCGTCGAAGATCTTTTTACCGGCCTCGGGATTACCGACCAGCTTGAGCGCCCCAACCGGCATAGGCATAGGAGGCGGAGTGGCGGGGGCTACGACTTCTGGTGGGGCGGGGGTTGCTGGGGCCGCTGGATCTGCCGCCGGGGCGGGGGGGGCTACCGCCTCTACCGGAGCGGGCACTGCTTCACCCGCCGGGGCCGGTCCGGCGGGTTCCGGTGCTGCAGGCGCCTGCTCAGCGGCCGGGGCAGGCGCGGCGCCCGGATCTTCTGACCAAGCCTGATTTGCCGCGACCAAGGCCAAGGCCGCAAGCGATGCCTTAATTAACCGATGCATAATGAAACCTTCCTCCATATCACGATTATTATAAAAGCTTCTCCGCAGAGACCTGCCGCATCGCTTCCCGGGCCTTGGCCCCTCGGCGGCGCTAGGCTGGGCAGGTTACTTAGAGGAGTTTTTCTTGGCCGTCTTGTAGCCGGTAAAGAGGATGACGAGTACGACGGCTATAATAATGCCGTACAAGGTCAACACGTCACCCGTGCTGTATTCCACGGAGTCTTTGGCCAAATCAACAGAAAAGTCGAACAAACTACACCTCCCTCAATGTGCCCCATGGGGCGTGCCATGGCTGGTGATTTAGAGTCTATAGCGAGGCATTATGCCATGACATTTCGGCGACATGCAATAAGCCCGCAGGCAAGAATCCGTATGGCTGCGTTATCGGGCAGGAATAGAGTATTATTTAGAGTTAAGAGATTCGGCTAAGCCGACTTACCCACTGCCTCCAATCATCACAGCGGCTATCTGGAAAGTAAACCCTCACGATCAATAAATATTCGGATGGATATCAGAGATTTCGTCGTCGTCATCATCCTGTTCATCTTTGCCGACATCATTTTTTATGTCGTGGTGATGAAGGGTTTGATGGTAAAAAGCATTATCAGCAAGAGTCCGGCTGAGGAGCGGCGCGACAATCCCCGCCAGGAGGGCCCGGCCTACACGGTCGAGCTGCGCCATGCGACGCCCGCGCGGCTGGAGAGGAGTATCAGCCTGTTCTCGGTAGGCGGCCAGGCGGGCGCAGCTGAAACCGTGCAGGATTTGGGCGTGGTGATGCGTCAGGAGTTGGCGTACCTCAGCGTGCAGAACTTTCGCTTTATCCCGCCGCACGACCTGATGGTGGGTGAACCCGCGCGGCTGGAACTTGAGCTTACCCAGAATATCGTCGAGCCGATCACCCGGGCGATCAACCAGGCCTCTCCCGCCAAGCTCACCACACTGAGGATCGGCGCGCACCTGATCGCCGGGCTGCGCGGCGACGGCTTTCGGATCACCCCGGTCACCCACGAGGAGCAGGGACTCGGCGTTCAGCCCACGTTGCAATGGGCGTGGAACATACTGCCGCTTAAGTCCGGTGATAGGAGTCTCGATCTTGACTTCACTTTACGGCTCAAGATCCCGAGCGGTGAGGAAACGCGGGTCTATTCCTGGCCGGAGTGTAAGGTCAAGGTAGAACCCAATGCCTATTTTGTCGCCAAAACCTTTATAAAAGGCCACTGGAAGGCCTTGCTCGCGGGCGCAAGCGTGCCGGCGGCGGGTTTATACATCTGGCTACATTGGTAAACTTTCCTGTCGAGCGGGCGGGTTGCAAAATGGAAGACCAGCCCCTCCACATCCTCCGCACCGTGTTCGGCTACGAGCGCTTCCGCGCCCCGCAGGACGAGGTCATCCGCGCCCTCATGGCGGGCGGCGATGCGCTGGTGCTCATGCCCACCGGCGGCGGCAAGTCGCTCTGCTTCCAGATTCCGTCCATCGTGCGCCCGGGCACTGGCGTCGTCATCTCGCCGCTGATTTCGCTCATGCAGGATCAGGTGGCGGCGCTCAAACAGGCCGGCGTGCGTGCGGCATTTCTGAATTCCACGCTCGATGCCGTCACGGCGCGCGCGGTCGAACAGCAATTGGTGAACGGCGAGCTTGATCTGCTTTACGTCGCGCCCGAACGCCTGATGCTGGAGCGCACCCTTGATCTACTGGCACGGTCGAAAATTGCGCTCTTCGCCATCGACGAGGCGCACTGCGTCTCGCAGTGGGGCCACGACTTCCGCCCCGAATACATCCAGCTTTCCGTGCTGCACGAGCGCTTCCCCGATGTGCCGCGCATCGCGCTCACCGCCACGGCGGACGAGCCGACGCGGCGCGAGATCATCGCGCGCCTCGGCCTCGGCAACGCGCGCATCTTCATCAGCGGCTTCGACCGCCCCAACATCCGCTACCGCATCACCCAAGGGAGCGGCAACGCGCGCGAGCAATTGCTGCGCTTCATCCGCACGGAACACGCGGGCGACGCCGGCATCGTCTATTGCCTCTCGCGCAAGCGCGTGGAGGAGATTGC
>JAYUCX010000079.1:0-3978 GCA_043740145.1 Gammaproteobacteria bacterium | reverse complement strand
CTTTTACACTATAATAAAACTTCATAAACGTGTAATGGAGATTCACATGGCTACCGCAATGAAGTTGTCCGATGCGCTGGTGGAGGCGGCCAAGCCCTATGCCGCCGCAATGCAGCGGTCGGTGCCGAAGCAAATCGAGTATTGGGCACGGATCGGCAGGGCGGCCGAGGAAAACCCGGATATGCCGGTTGGGTTCATCGTTGACACCCTGGTGGGCATCGAGGAAGACCGTGCGGGCATGGGTACGGAGTACAAATTCGGATGAAGCGATGAAGCTGATCGCCACGCCGCGCTTTGCGCGCGCGACGAAGAAGCTGTACTCAGCAGAAAAAGAGGCCTTGGATGAGGCGGTGCGTGCCATTGCCGCCAACCCCGGGATCGGTGAAGTGAAGAAGGGCGACCTGGCGGGTGTGCGGGTCTACAAGTATCAGGTCAAGGCCCAGCTTGCCTTGCTCGCCTACCGGGTGGCCGAGGACGAGGACGCGATCAAGCTTCTAGCCTTTGGCCCGCATGAGAACTTCTATCGGGATTTGAAGCGGGAGTGATCCACCCATAACCTGCCCAAAGCGAGGGACAGGCCATGCTGACTCCCGTGCGGCTCAAGGATACCTCAACTCTTGACCTTCAACAGAACTACCTCGATATTATTCTGCTTAAGCCGTGCGCGAATCTGATTGACCTCGGCGAGATTATTATAGGGGCCGATCTGAACGCGATGCCAAGTGTCTTTATTATTGATGGTGACAGTCTGGATGCTGGCCTCGACGCCTAATAACACCAGGCTGGCCTTCAGCCTGTCCGCCTCCTCGAGGCTGCGAAACGAGCCCGCCTGCAGGATGTAGGCGCCCGGCTTATCAACCGGAGCAACGCCTTCGCCCTGCGCCTCCCCACTTAAATTAGACGCTGATTTAGGTGGGGAGGCCATCTCTTGCTCAGGGACGACGACCTCCATCTCCGGCAGGATAGTGTAAAAATCGAAACGCGGCTTGGCCGTCGGCGGCATTGCGGACGGAGGTTGGGGCGGCTTGCTCACGCTGCGCGTATCGGTTGGGGGGCTTGCCTCTGTTTGCACGGGCGTGGTACGGCCGCTCCTGAGTTCAGAGATAGTGAATCCGCCCAGATACACAAACAGGGCGACCGCAAGGCCCATCAGCAGCCCTGCCAGCAGCCATACCCAACCGGGTGTCTGCGACACGGGTCTACCGCGCCCCGCGTTTTTATCGTTTTTATAATCGCGCGCCATTACATCGCCTGCGGCGCGCTGACACCTAATAACGCCAGTCCATTGCGCAACACCTGCCGCGTTGCCGCGAGCAGCGCGAGCCGCGCATTGCGCAGAGCAGCATCGTCCACCAAAAAGGTGTGCGCGTTATAATAGGTGTGGAAGTCCGTGGCCAGCTCCTTGAGATAATAGGCGATCTGGTGCGGCTCATGGGCCTCGGCCGCCGCCTCGATAACCTCCGGATAACGCGATAAGGTCGCCAACAAATTCTGCTCGCGCGGCTCCGTGAGCAGATGCAAATGCGCCCGGCCTTGTGTTCCACCCCAACTTTGGCCGCGCTCTTCAGCGAGGCGCAGCACGCTGCAAATGCGCGCGTGGGCGTATTGCACGTAGTATACCGGATTGTCCGTGCTCTGCGATTTGGCGAGATCCAGATCAAAGTCCAAGTGCTGATCGCTCTTGCGCATGACATAAAAAAACCGCGCCGCGTCGTTGCCGACCTCGATGCGCAATTCGCGCAGGGTGACGAACTCGCCCGAGCGCGTAGACATCTGCGCACGCTCACCGCCGCGATATAAAATGGCGAACTGCACCAGCAGCACCTCCAGCCGCGCGGGGTCGGCGCCGAGCGCCGCGAGCGCCGCCTTGACGCGCGGGATGTAGCCGTGATGATCCGCGCCCCAGACATTCACCATCCGCTCAAAGCCGCGTTCGAGTTTGGTCAGGTGGTAGGCGATGTCGGAGGCGAAATAGGTCGGCTGGCCGTTTTCACGCACCACGACACGGTCTTTCTCATCGCCATAGTCGGTAGTGCGAAACCACCATGCACCGTTCCATTCGTAGAGGTGACCGCTCTCCTTCAGGCGCTCGATTGCCCGATCCACCGCGCCGCTCTCCGTGAGCGAACGCTCGAAATACCAGTTATCGTAGCGCACACCAAACTCGGCGAGATCATCACGTATATCGGCAAGAATGGTGTTGAGCCCGCGATCAAAAATCGTGCGGTAGGTCTCGTCGCCCAACAATATCTTGGCGCGCAAAATCAGTGCGTCAATGTGCGTCTCCTTGTCGCCGCTGCCGTCCGGTGCGGCATCGGGAGGCAGATCTTTGGTGACCTCGCTGACGGGATGGCGCAATGCCGCGCCGTATTCGTCATGCAGAGTGCGGGCGATGTCAAAGACGTAATCGCCCTTATAACCGTTGGAGGGAAACGTCACCGCCTCTCCGAGCAGCTCCAGATAACGCAGCCAGATGCTGACCGTGAGGATATCCATCTGCCGCCCGGCGTCGTTGACATAGTATTCGCGGTAGACCTTGTAACCGGCGGCCTCCAGCAGGTTGGCCAGCGCACTGCCGATCGCCGCGCCGCGCCCGTGGCCGACGTGCAGCGGGCCGTTGGGATTGGCCGAGACGAATTCGATTTGCACCGATCCCCCCTCCCCCAACGTGCCTTGACCATATGCCTCGCCGCGATCGAGGATCTCGCTAACGACAATCTGAAACGCAGCCGGTGTCAGAAAGAAATTGATGAACCCGGGCCCTGCGATCTCGACCTTGGCGATCATCTCCGAGTGCGGCAGACGCCCGACGATCAGCTCCGCCAGCTCGCGCGGCTTGCGGCGCGCAGCCTTGGCCAGACCTAGCGCCACTGTGCTGGCAAAATCGCCATGTTGCTTGTCGCGGGCGCGCTCGATATCCACTCGCACTTCTGTATCCGCGGACAGCACGGCATCGGCCTGAAGATTCGTAATGGCGCGCGCGAGCAGGTTCTGGATGGAGTGTTTCAAGATACGCCTTGGTTAGTCACTTCGGGAAGCGCGAATTCTACACCAAGGCGTGATGGTGTGCTGTTTTAGAGTAATAACGAAGGTCAGCCAAAAAAACAAAAAACGTATTTTTAGAAGCGTCCTAAAGCATCTCCATCGGGTCCACATCCACCGACCAGCGCACCTTGCGTGCGAGCTTGAGTTTTTCCAGCAGGGGTATCCAGGCCTGTAACAGGTGCTGCAATTCCGCGCGGCGCGGGGACTGCAACAATAACTGGGCGCGATAGCGCCCCGCCCGCTTCTCCATCGGCGCGGGCAGCGGCCCGAACAACTGCACGCCCTTCGTCAGCAGCATCTCCGCTTCCGCACGGGCCTGGTTTAAGAAGGTCTCCGGCGCGCTGCGGCTCACCGCCTCGGCGCGCAACAAGGCCATCACGCTATAGGGTGGCAGACCCGCCTGACGGCGCTCGTCGAGGGCGGCCGTTGCAAAGGCGTGATAGCCGCGCATCAACAAGGTTTGCAGCAGAGGGTGATCGGGGTGATGCGTCTGTATCACCACCGCGCCGGGTTTGTCGCTGCGGCCCGACCGCCCGGCGACTTGGATAATAGTCTGCGCCATCCTCTCGCTTGCGTGGAAATCCACACCATAGAGACCTTGATCGGCATCGAGGATGCCGGCCAGGGTCACGTTCGGAAAGTGATGGCCCTTGGCCAGCATTTGTGTGCCGATGAGAATTTGACTGCGGCCGCTGTGCACACCGTCCAGCATATCCTGCAAGGACCCCTTGCGGCGGGTGCTGTCGCGGTCTATGCGGATCAGTCCGGTGCCGGGAAAGTGCCGCGCCAGGATTTCTTCCGCGCGCTCGGTGCCGTGGCCTAATGGGCGCAATGCGGTTGCCGCGCAATCGGGACACTGTTCCTCGACGCGGCGTTCGCTGCCGCAGTGGTGACAACGCAGTAAACGCTTTTGTTGATGCAACACCATGCGCA
>JAYUCX010000078.1:0-9436 GCA_043740145.1 Gammaproteobacteria bacterium | reverse complement strand
GCGCGCAACACCTCAGCCCAAGCGAGCGCGAGCGCCAGGAATACTGTGTTGCGCGCGGGCACATAAGTCACCGGGATGCCGGTCGCTCCCGGCGTCCTGCCTCCCGCGACATTAGTTCTTCCCTGTACGTCACTGGTGGACGTGACCGGTACCGGGATGCTGTGATCGGTGAGGGCAGAGCCGCCGATGGCGCTCAAGTCCAGTTTCAGAATCTTGTGGTCGGCCACACCCAGTTGCTCGGCGATGCGCGCGGCGGCGTTGAGTTCCGTGCGATGGCGCTGGCCGTAGTCGAGCGTGAGGGCGTAGCACTCGAAGCCGAGGCCTTTGGCGATGGCTAAAGTGGTGGCCGAATCCATACCGCCTGACAACAAGACCACGGCCTTGTTGTGACCTGCATTTAGAGGGATGACAGCCGCGTTCATTATTTGCCAGGCGTCTCGCCCCACAAATATTTATGGAGCTGGATTTGCAAACGCACCGGCAGGCGGTCGGCAAGTATCCAATCGGCGAGCGCAGTAGCGTTAAGTTGTTGATGACTCGGCGAGAACAATACTTCGCAGCGTGAGGTCAGATCGTATTCGCTCAGTATGTCTTTTGCCCACTGGTAATCGGCGCGGTCGCACAGCACAAACTTGATCTGATCGCGGGACGAGAGATGGGCGAGATTACTGTAAAGATTTTTGCCCGCTTCGCCGGAGCCGGGCGTCTTCAGGTCCACCACCTTGATAACGCGGGGGTCTACCTGGGAAATATCCAGTGCGCCGCTGGTCTCCAGCGAAACCTCATGGTACGCGTCGCACAACCGGCTGAGCAGGGTCAGGCAAGCCTTCTGCGCCAACGGCTCACCGCCGGTGACCGTGACATAGCGCGGTTGATAGCTTGCTACTTCCTTAAGGATGTCGGCGATCCCGCGCCATTCCCCGCCGTGAAAGGCATAAGCGGTGTCACAGTAGCCGCAGCGCAACGGACAGCCGGTGAGACGCACGAACACCGTCGGCAACCCCACTGTGCGCGTCTCGCCTTGCAGGGAATAAAAGATCTCGGTGATGCGCAGGCATTGTTGCGCAACGGGAGGGTTTTCTAACACCACATCCGGGAGTATCTGGGAAGACATAGGAGCCATTCTACTACAGGGGTGAGGGGTGAGGAGAAATCAACTTTACGCCTCACTCTTTACACCTCACGCCTCACATCTTCAGCGCCCCTCTTTTTGCATCTTGTCGAGACGCGCCTGTGCGAGCTTGGCGGCGGCGGTGCCGGGATAGCGGCTGGCGACTTCGCCCAAGGTCTTGCGGGCCTTGGCCCACTCGCCCTGTTCATAGTGGACAAAACCGATCTTGAGGCTCGCGTCGGGCTGTTTTGGGCTGTTTGGGTAACGGTCGAGCAAGGTTTGAAAGGCCTGATGGGCCTCCTTGAATTTACGAGTGACGTAGTAGGTCTCGCCCAGCCAATACTGTGCGTTGCCGGCGTTGGCGCCGTTTGGATAGCGTTTCAGGAAATCAAGGAAGGCCGCAATCGCCTTGTCGTAGCTCCCCTTTTTGAGCAGGTCAAACGCCTGCTGATAGGCGGCCGCCTCGTTGCCCGCGTCAGTCGCCGCGGGTTGCAGTTCCGGGCTCTCGGCGTTATCTGGGGTTTGTACCGTTGATGCCGGCGGGGCGGCTGTTGCGGGCGGAGCAGCCGGAGGGATCCCAGCGCCACCGGGCGGTGGCGTTGACGCACTGCTGCGCTGTTCGAGTGCTTCGATGCGCCGCTCCAGCGCCTGCTGCGGCTCTTTCTGGCTGCGCTGTAGTTGCTCGATCTGGTGATTCTGTTCCTCGATCTTGCCCTGCATGCGCTGCACTTCGCGTTGCAGACTGTCCAGACGGGAAAACAGCTCCGCCAAGCCTTGATTGCGCGCCTGCTGTTCGAGGCGGGCGACACGCTCATCGAGCGTCAGTTCTTCATCGCGCGGCTCGCTCCAGGCGGCCGCACCCAAGCTTAATAGAAACACCCCCGCCAATAGCGGGGGTGTTGCTCGCAGTACCGTGAACGCCATTGCTACTATTTACGGTTGTAGACAAACTCCACGCGCCGGTTGAGCGACCAGGCGTCTTCATTATGCTCGGGGTCGGCAGGCTTTTCTTCACCGTAGCTGACGGTCTGGATCTGCTGCGCAGCGGCCCCCTCGGCCAGCAACAACTGACGCACGGCGTTGGTGCGGCGCTCGCCCAATGCGAGATTGTATTCGCGAGAGCCGCGCTCGTCGGCGTGTCCTTCTAGGGTCACCGACGCATTGGAGTTGCTGGCCAGGTACTTGCCATGCGCCGTGACGTTGGCGCGATCCTCCGCTTTGACCTCGCTGCTGTCGAGATCGAAGTACACGATGCGTTGCGACAGCGGGCTGGACGGATCATCGAGCGGGTCGCCGCTGAAGGTCCCGCCTTCGCTCGCCGCACCGGTCGAGGCGCCTTCGTCGACAGCGCCGCTGCGGTCTTCAACCTTGGCGCCGCCTTCCGGGGTAGCTGTCGTCTGACAGCCCCACAATACGATTGCAGATAAAACAATGAGTAACCCTTTGCTCAATAACTTCATAAATCGCTCCTTATGTTTTCAATTTAGCCGTGTTGCAACACGTTGTTCAAGGTTGAAAAGATTCAAAATCGGTTTTACGGCCGAACGGCGACCACACCGCCTCGCGCACGTTACCTTCCTGTAAGGCCAGCCGTTGCCGCACCCGCCCATCCACAGAGACCGCCGCCAGCACGCCTTGATCCCCGGTCGCGTAGATCACCATGCTGCCGTTGGGCGCGAAGCTCGGCGATTCATCCAGCGAACGCTCGCTCAAGACCTTCACCTCGCCGCTGCTCAAGTCCTGCACCGCGATGCGGTAATTACCGCCTTCTCTGTGCACCATCGCCAGCATAGTGCCGTCGGGTGAAAACACCCCGCGGGCATTATAGTCGCCATTGAAGGTGACGCGTTGCGCCTCGCCGCCGCCGGAGGACATTTTATAAAGCTGCGGTCTTCCGCCTCGGTCGGAAGTAAACAGGAGGGTACTGCCGTCCGGCGACCAAGCGGGTTCGGTATCTATCGCACTGTTGTCGGTAAGGCGTTGCAGAGCCTTACTGGTCAAGTTTAGCACATAAATCTCGGGATTCCCGTCCTTGGAAAGCGTGAGCGCCAGCCGCCGTCCGTCCGGCGACCAGGCCGGGGCGCCGTTCAGGCCCGGATACGAGGCAATCCGTTCACGTGAGCCGGTGCCGAGCTCCTGGATAAAGATCTGCGGGCGGCGACTCTCGAACGAGAGATAGGCAAGCCGGGTACCGTCGGGCGACCATGCCGGCGACAGGATGGGCTGCTTCGAGGTCAGGATAGTCTGCGGGTTGTGGCCGTCGGAGTCAGCCACTTGCAGTGAAAAGCTGGTCGGCCCCGAGGTCGTCACGTAGGCGATGCGGGTATCAAAGGCCCCAGGCTGGCCGGTCAGTTTTTCATAGATGATGTCGCTGATCTGATGCGCGGTGCGGCGCAGTTCCTTGCGGGTGGTGCTGATGTTATAGCCCACCAGGCGGTCGCCCTTGAACACATTAAAGAGCTGGAATTGAACGCTGTAGCGATCCGCACCGGTGGGGCGTACCTGGCCGATCACCAAGCCCTCCATACCCAGTACGCGCCAATCGGCAAAATTGATCTGCGCAGCCTGCTGCGGCTGCGCGATCATGTCCTGGCGCGGCAACGGCGAAAACCGGCCGCTCCGTGCGAGATCGTCGGCGATGATCTGCGCGACGTCTTCGGGTGCGGCGCCCCCGCCCTCATCGAACGGCACGATGGCGACGGGCAATGCACCCTCTACGCCGTGAGTGATCTCGATGCTGAGCGGCGCCGCCTGGGCGACCGCGCCCAGGCCGATCAACAGGCCGGCCAAAACTAAACGTAATAATGTCTTCATGGCTTGGTCCCTCAAGGTTTAAAGATGAAATTCAATTCCCGGAAATACTCGAACAGCGCCGGGTCCGGTGGCAGAGGCAAGGGCGAGGCCTTGTACACCGCCGCCTCCACCGAGTGATCGAAGGCCGTGTCGCCGCTGCTCATCACCACCCGGGCGTTGAGCACGTCGCCGTTGGGGGCGAGGTTCACCATCACCGTGCACGACATCCCCAGCCGCGCCGTCGGCGGCCGCAGCCAGTTCTGGGTGACTTCGCGCTGGATACGCGCCACATATTGCGCGATCAACTGCTGATTCTGTTCGGCGCCGGCGGCCTGCTCCGCCGCGAGCTGCTGTTCCAATTGCTCCTCGGCCTCGCGGCGCCGTTGCGCCTCCCGCTCGACATTTTGACGTTTCTGCTCCTCAATTTTACGTTTAGCCTCTCCCTCCGCCAAGCGCTGCTGTTCCATCTCCTGGCGCTGCTTTTCTTCTTCAGCAAGCTTTTTCTTCAGTTCTTCGGCGCGCTGATCTTCCTCCTTACGCCTTTGCTCCGCGATAGATTGCTGCTGTTTGAGCGTTTCCAAACGCGCGGCCTCTGTCTTTTCCTGCTCAGCGTGCAGGCGCGTCTGCTCCTGACGCTGCTGCTCGGCGGCCTGTTGTTCCTGCTTGAGCTGCTGCAGACGGGTCGTTTCGTCCTGTTGTTGCTGTTTTAACTCCTCCAGCCGCTTCTGGCTCTCCTGTTCCTGCTGTTTTTTCTGAACATCCTGTTGCTTGAGCTTCTCCATCTCGGCCTGCACCTTGGCCTCGTCCACCACGGTGGCTTGTATCACTTTCTGTTCGCCGGCCGGCTGCGGCGTTAGCTTCCAATCCAGACTGATGACCAACATGACGATCAGGGCGACGTGCACCAGAATCGCCAAACTCAACGCGCGCAGATTGTTGCGGAGCGTCTTTAGCATGCAATCATCGTTTTTTCGGCGCGGACTGTGCGGGGGATTCCGTCACCAGCCCCACGTTGGGCGCACCCGCGCCTTGCAGCAGTGACAGGGCGGCGATTACCTTGCCGTAATTCACGCTCTCGTCTCCGCGCACCAGGATGGGCGTGTCGGGTTGTCTGCGCAACACCGCGGCAACGGTCTGTACCAGCGCATCGGCCTTGATGGCCTGGTCGTGACGCTCGCCGATGTTGAGATAATACGCGCCGTTGACATCCACCGTGACCACCACCGGTTCTTTCTTCTCCGGCGGTAGCGGCTCGGAGGCGGTCTGCGGCAAATTGACCTTCACGCCCTGGGCGAGCAGCGGCGCGGTAATCATAAAGATCACCAGCAGCACCAGCATCACATCAATGTAGGGCACCACATTCATCTCCGCCATCGGTAGTCTGCGGGTGCGTTGTCGTTTCCCGTTCATGCTTCAGCCATGCGCCTGCCGCTGCAAAATACTGGAAAATTCTTCCAGAAAGGTATCGTAGCGATTGATGAGCCGTTCCACATCATTGGCAAAACTGTTGTAGGCGATCACCGCCGGGATGGCCGCGAACAATCCCATCGCGGTCGCGATCAGGGCCTCGGCGATGCCGGGCGCGACCAGGGCGAGGGTCGCCTGCTGCACGTTGCTTAAACCGCGGAAGGAATTCATGATGCCCCACACGGTGCCGAACAGGCCGATGTAGGGGCTGGTCGAACCGACGGTAGCGAGAAACGGCAAGTGCAACTCCAGGGTGTCAATCTCGCGTGACAAGGCCACGCGCATACTGCGCTGCGCGCCTTCCACCACCGCCATCGGCTCGCCGGTTTGCTTGTGTAGCCGCGCAAATTCCTTGAACCCGGCCTCGAAGATCGCCTCCGTCCCCGCAAGCCGCGGCGCGCGGGTAACCTGAGTATAGAGCGCGTTCAGATCTTTGCCCGACCAAAAACGCTCTTCGAATTCCTCGGCCGCGCGCCGCGCCCGTTTGATGTCTGCGCGCTTGCGGAAGATGAACATCCACGATACGAGTGACGTGGCCAGCAACAGCAGCATGACGGCCTGCACGATCAGACTCGCGTTGAGCAGCAGATGGACGATGGATAAGTCAGTCGTCACGATTGATCTCCCTCGATATGGATGGTGGCACAGGCTGCGGCCGTAGCGTGGCGGCATCCAGACAGGCCAGCTTGACGCGGCCGCTGCACAAGACACTGTGATCGGTGCTGTGGCTGATGGTTTGTTCCAAGGTCATACTGGCCTTGCCGCGCCGCACGATTTTTGAACGGATATCCAAGAGTTGATTAAAGCGTCCCGGCTTGAGGAATTCCATGTTGATGGAGCGTACCGCAAAGATTACGCCCCCGTCACGGGCGAGTACGCCCTGCTCGAAACCCAAGCTGCGTAGCCATTCGGTGCGCGCCCGCTCCATGAACTTGAGGTAATTGGAGTGATAGACCACACCGCCGCTGTCCGTGTCTTCATAATATACCCGAACCTGCCATAAGAAATCCTTCATCATCAAGATGCGTTGTAAGGTTGGGGGTTGCGCGAAAACGGCCTGGTTAGAGGTAACAAAATCCTTAAGTTAGGATCGGGCCTTCCGGAGCATTATAATTCAATAGACCGATAATTTGAGTGAAAATTCCCTGCCTTGCTTCAGGACTCGGGGTTATTCGCCGCCAAACAGGTCCGGTATCCCTATGGCGGGGGGCGTCTGCGGCGGGCTGAGGCCGAAGTGCAGATAACTCGCGCGGGTCGCCACCCGGCCGCGCGACGTGCGCATCATGAAGCCCTGTTGAATCAGAAACGGTTCCAGCACGTCCTCGATGGTGCCGCGCTCCTCGCCGATGGCGGCGGCCAGGCTTTCGATGCCGACCGGGCCGCCGTCGAATTTCTGAATCAGCGCCAGCAACAGCTTGCGGTCCATCATGTCAAAGCCGATGCTGTCCACATCCAGCATATCCAGGGCGCGGTCGGCGACCTCGGCGGTGATGCGCCCCTGTGCGCGTACCTGGGCGTAATCACGCACCCTGCGTAATAACCGGTTGGCGATGCGCGGGGTGCCGCGCGCGCGGCCGGCGATTTGCGCCGTGCCTTGTTCGTCAATTTCTACACCCAGAATGCGGGCGGCGCGCCGCACGATGTGATGCAAGTCTTCGACGGTGTAATACTCCAGGCGCTGTACGATGCCGAAACGATCGCGCAGCGGCGAGGTGAGCAGCCCGGCGCGGGTGGTCGCGCCGACCAGGGTGAAGGGCGGCAGATCCAGCTTGATGGACCGCGCGGCCGGACCCTCGCCGATCATGATGTCGAGTTGATAATCTTCCAGCGCGGGGTACAGCACCTCCTCGACCACCGGACTCAAACGATGGATCTCGTCCACAAACAACACGTCGTTAGGCTCGAGATTGGTGAGCAGCGCCGCGAGATCGCCGGCGCGCTCCAGCACCGGCCCGGAGGTCTGGCGCAGCTTGACACCCAGTTCGTTGGCGATGATGTGCGCCAGCGTTGTCTTGCCGAGTCCGGGCGGGCCGAAGATCAGCACATGATCGAGGGCCTCGCCGCGCTGCTTGGCGGCGTGGATGAAGATCTCCATCTGCTCGCGCACCGGGGCCTGGCCGATGTAATCCGCAAGCCTCGCCGGGCGCAGGCTGCGCTCGGCGACTTCGTCTTCTTCACGTTCAACGGGTACGAGTAGGCGGTCGGTTTCAATCATTTCAGGTCTTCACCACTGACTGCAAAGCACGGCGGATAATTTGTTCGCTGCCAAGATCCGCAACCTCCAGCGCATGCACCATGCGGCTCGCCTCTTGAGGTTTATAACCCAGCGCCACCAGTGCGCTGATGGCGTCGGCCACCGGCGCAGCCGTACCATCGGCAACGGTGGTCTTACCCCCCAGGGTAATGGCCGGCGGCGCATGCCAATCGGCCAAGCGATCGCGCATCTCCAGCACCAGGCGCTCGGCGGTTTTTTTGCCGATGCCGGGCAGGCGGGTGAGGCTCGCGCTGTCGTTATTCTGCACGCAGCGCACGAAACCATCAACGGAGATCCCTGACAAAATGGTGAGTGCGAGCTTGGCGCCGACGCCGCTCACCTTGAGCAGACTGCGGAACAGGCTGCGCTCCGCCTCCGTCGCAAAGCCGTAGAGCAGGTGGGCGTCGTCGCGCACCACGAGGTGGGTATGCAGGGTCACCGCCGCACCCACCGCCGGCAACTCATAAAAGGTCGTCATCGGCGCCTCGAGTTCGTAGCCTACACCCTGCACATCGAGCAACAGCACCGGCACGCGTTTGGCAACCAGCGTTCCGTGCAAGCGGCCTATCATTTCAGTCTGCCCCTCTGCCAGCTCTGCGCGCCGCCGATGTGGTTCAGCACCTGTTGGGTGTGACAGTGGCACAACGCCACCGCGAGGGCGTCGGCGGCGTCAGCCTGCGGGACGGCGGGCAACTTCAATAACACCTTCACCATGTGTTGCACCTGTTCCTTCGCGGCATTGCCCTTGCCGACCATCGCCTGTTTGATCTGCGCGGGGGTGTATTCGTGCACCGGCAGGTTGAGGGTCGCGGCGGCACAAATGGCCGCGCCGCGCGCCTGGCCGAGCTTGAGGGCCGAATCGGCATTGCGGTGCATGAAGATCTGCTCGATGGCGAGCTGAGTGGGTTCGTAGGTGGTCACCAGTTCGCGGACGCCTTCGAACAGAATTCTCAAGCGCTCGGGCAGCGCGTTTCCCGATAAACGCACGCAGCCGCTGGCGACATAAGAGGCCGTGTTGCCGTTGACATCAATGATGCCAAAACCGGTGATGAGCGAGCCGGGGTCTATGCCGAGGATGCGCATCATCCCGCCTTGGCCAATACCTCGTCGGGAATGTCCGCGTTGGAATAGACGTTTTGCACGTCGTCGAGATCTTCCAACATCTCTTGCAGCTTGAGCATTTTTACCGCGTCTTCGGGTTCCAATTTTGCGCTGGTGGAAGCGTGCATCGTGACCTCGGCCTGCGCAGGATTAAACCCCGCATCGAGCATGGCCTGTTTCACCTGCGCAAAATCATCGGGCGAGGCGTACACGTCTATCGAGCCGTCTTCATTGGTGATGATGTCTTGCGCGCCGGCATCCAGCGCCACCTCTATGATTTTGTCTTCATCGCTGCCGGGCGCGTAGCTCAAGATGCCGAGTTTGGTGAACAGATAGCTCACCGAGCCGTCGGTGCCCAGGTTGCCGCCGCACTTGGTGAAGGCGTGGCGCACGTCGGCCACGGTGCGCACGCGGTTGTCCGTCATGCAGTCCACCATCACTGCGGCGCCGCCCGGCCCGTAACCTTCGTAACGCACCTCTTCGTAGTTATCGCCCGCCTGGGCGCCCGCGCCGCGCTTCACCGCGCGCTCGACGGTGTCGCGCGTCATGTTGTTGACCAGTGCCTTGTCTATCGCCGTGCGCAACCGGGGATTGCTTTTAGCATCGGGTCCGCCGAGGCGTGCAGCGGTAGTGATCTCACGGATCAGCTTGGTGAAGATCTTGCCGCGCTTGGCGTCTTGCGCGCCCTTGCGGTGCTGGATGTTAGCCCA
>JAYUCX010000077.1:0-9494 GCA_043740145.1 Gammaproteobacteria bacterium | reverse complement strand
ATGATGGATTTTGCTTCAAGACAAGGCGCAGCGCAGTCGAGCAGCGCAGCATACACGCCAGTATGTGAGCAGCGCAGACAAGCTGCAACGCAGTATTGAAGCAAAAGACGCATTTTTAGAGGGGCCCATTACATGTCGCTCACCCTGCTCGATCAAACTCAGACCGGTGACACGGTCAAGGCGTTCCGGGTATCTCTAAGAGAGGCCGATCAGGCGCTGCAGCAACGCTTTCTGAACGGCGCGCCTGTCCGCGAGTTGCTGCATGAACGCGCGGCGTTGATAGATGGGTTGCTGCTGGAGGTCTGGGCCAAGGCGTGGGGAACCACAGCTTCGGATCGGGTTGCCTTGGTCGCGGTTGGCGGTTATGGCCGTGGGGAGCTGCACCCATTCTCTGACATAGACCTGCTCATACTGCTTGGCCAAGATCAACACGACACCTTCCAGTCGCCCATCGAGCGGTTCATCGGTCTGTTGTGGGACATCGGCCTGCAGATCGGCCACAGTGTGCGTTCGGTGCAGGAATGTGTGGACACGGCCCGGCAGGACATCACGATTGCCACCACGTTGATGGAGGCGCGCCTGTTGTCGGGGCCGGCCGCGTTGTTTGACTCTTTGCGGACGGCCATCGGGCCGGATCGGATCTGGCCGGTAAAGGAATTTTTTGAGGCCAAGTGGCAAGAACAGATACGCCGCCATCATAAATATCATGACACCGCCTACAATCTTGAGCCCAACATCAAGGATGGGCCGGGGGGCTTACGCGACATCCAGACCCTGGCGTGGGTCACCCAGCGCCACTTCGGGTCCAATAGATTGTTGGAAACGCCCATCCTTGGGCGTTTCCAACTCGCCAAGCAAAAAGTGCGATTTTTGCTGTGCTCCATTTTTCAAGCACCTACACCGTGCTTGAAAAATGGCGGCCCATCCGTGGGCCACACACAGGCTGTTTTTCAACAGCCTGCTAACAGCCTGCACGATCTGGTCGGTCACGGTTTTCTCACCGAGGGCGAATACGCCCCGCTCATCGAGGGACAGGATTTTCTCTGGCGGATACGCTACGCCCTGCATGTGACGACGGACCGCCGCGAAGACCGGCTGGTGTTCGATCACCAGCGCACCCTGGCGACGCAGTTCGGCTATCAAAATCACGGCCCGGTGTTGGCGGTGGAGCAGTTCATGAAGCGCTACTACCGCACCGTTATGGAATTGAGCCGCTTGAACGAGATGCTGCTGCAACACTTCCAGGAGGCCATCCTGTATGCAGACAGTCCGCACCAGGTTGTACTCATCAATAAACGCTTTCAGACACGCGATGACTTCATCGAGGTCAGCCACGACAAGGTTTTCAAACACTATCCCTTCGCGCTGCTGGAAATCTTTCTGTTACTGGCGCAACATCCCGAGATCAAAGGAGTGCGCGCCTCCACCATCCGTCTGATCCGCGATCACCGCCACCTGATTGATGAAACTTTCCGCGCCGATCTGCGTTGCCGCACGCTGTTCATGGAATTGTTGCGTCAACCGCACGGCATCGCGCATGAGCTGAGCCGCATGAATCGTTACGGTATACTCGCCGCCTACCTGCCGGCGTTCGGCAACATCGTCGGGCAGATGCAGCACGACCTGTTTCACGTCTACACCGTGGATGAGCACACGCTGTTTTTGGTGCGCAATCTGCGTCGCTACTCGGTGCCGGAGTACGCGCATGAATTCCCGCTCTGCAGCACACTCTTTCAACGCCTGCCCAAGCCCGAGATTCTTTATCTCGCGGGGCTGTTTCACGACATCGCCAAGGGCCGCGGCGGCGATCATTCGGAACTCGGCGCCGACGACGCCACGGCCTTTTGCCTGCTGCATGGGATGTCTCAGTACGATGCGCGGCTGGTCGCCTGGCTGGTCAAGCATCACCTCATCATGTCCACCACGGCGCAACGCCATGACATCGCCGACCCCAATGTGGTCAACACCTTCGCCGGCCGGGTGGGCGACCAGGTACATCTGGACTATCTCTATCTGCTCACCGCAGCCGACATCCGTGCCACCAATCCCACGCTGTGGAATAGCTGGAAGGATGCGCTGCTGACCGAGCTCTATCTCAGCACCACGCGCGCATTGCGGCGCGGGCTGGAGCATCCCATAGACCAGGCTGAACTGATACAGGAAACCCAGCATCAGGCGCTAGTGCGGCTTCATGATCTGGGCGTTGATGAAACGGCGGTGGAAAACTTCTGGCGCGAGTTGGGCGATGAATATTTTCTGCGCTATTCCGCCGACGAGATCGCCTGGCATACCCAGGCGATCAGCTCGAGCTATGCGATTCACCTGCCCTTGATATTGATCCGGCAGCGCACTGAGCGCGGCGGAACGGAGATATTCATCTACACCCACGATCAGGACCGTTTGTTCGCCGCCACGGCCGGCGCCCTGGATCAGCTTGGCCTCACTATCGTGGATGCGCGCATCATCACCGCGCGCAACGGTTACACCGTGAACACCTACATCGTGCTCGAAGAGTCCGGTGAACCGATTGATAATCCACACCGCATCGAGGAGATCACCGCGCTACTCAAGCGTCAACTGGCGCAATCACCCCTGCCGGCGCCGCACGTCACCCGGCGCGCGCGTCGCCAACTCCAACACTTCCCCATTCCCACTCAAATCACCTTCAGCGACGACCCGCACAATCGTCGCACCGTGCTGGAGGTCGTCACAGCGGACCGGCCCGGGTTGCTATCGGACGTGGGCCGCGCCTTTGTGGACTGCAAGATACGGCTACAAAACGCCAAGATCGCCACCTTCGGCGCGCGCGCGGAGGACATCTTCTTCATCACCGACATCCATAACCGCCCCATCACCTCCGAACCCGACCTCGCCCGGCTGCGCGACATGCTGATTAGATATTTAGATAAGCACCAGTAGGATACTGAAAAAAACAAGTGGTAGATTTAAGTCGGATCCGCTCTGCTTGATCCGACCTACTTACTAGTGAGTATCTCTTACCTCACGCGCCGAAAAATAGGCCACCGCCATAATCAACAAACCGCCCAGCCACTCTCGCGGCAATAGAATTTCATCGGTGAGCAGTTGCGCCGAGACTGCCCCCGCGACGATTTCAAACAGCAGAATCACTGCCGAGCGGTGCACCGGCATCTGCGTGACGCCGTATTGCACAGCCAGGGTCATGACTATCATCCCGCCGCAGGCGAGTGCGAGGATCATGCCGAGTACAGGGAGGCTTATCTCAGGCATCGGAACCGGCATGACAAGCAGCCCCGCCCCCGCCATCAGTACACCTCCCCACCACACCGCGATGGATTTGACAGAATAGGAGGTGTCTTGCGCCTTGCGCACGATCACATTTGAGAGCGCAAAGGTGAATCCCGCCGCAATCGCCAACCAATCCGCGCGTGTCTGAGGCCAGGGCGAGCCTGCCGCTGCATTCCACAGCATGGTCAAGGCGCCGGTCATGGCCACGGCGAGGGTCAACCAGGCGTAGCCCGAGAGCCGCTCACCCAGCACCAGCCTGCCCAACAACGCGGCCCAGATCGGCGAGAGATAGAACAACAGCAACACCCTCACCACATTACCTTCGATGACGGCAAGAATGAAGGCGACGTTACACACACCCGCGGTAAGCGCCAATCCCGCCAATATCCAGGGGTCACTTGCCAGCTCGCCGCGCCGCCGCCATAACACCGGCAGACTGACCACGGTCACAGTTATGTACATCAGCAGCGACGACCACAGCCCCGGCACGCCCTGAGCCTCCAGCCAACGCAGCGGGTACCAAAGTACGCCCCACAGCGTTGCGCCGAACAGGAGGCTTAAAATGGGTAAAACATGGGAAGTGCGATTGGATGGCATGGACTAAAGCTTTATACTATTGTGTTCGCAGCTCGGCAACTTTTGATAACTATAATGAACCCCGATTTGTCCCTGCTCCAGCCCTACCCCTTCGAGAAGCTCGCGCAACTCAAGGCAGGGATTACTCCGCCCGCCGATGCCTTGCCCATCGTCATGTCCATCGGCGAGCCTAAACACGCGGTACCCTCGTTTATCGCCGAGGAGGTGTGCACACATCTGCACGGCCTGGGGCACTACCCCGCCACGCGCGGCATCCCCGCATTGCGGCAGGCGATTGCCGAATGGCTGGTGCGCCGCTTTCAGTTAAAGCCCGGTAGCTTACATATCGAACGCCACATCCTGCCCGTGAACGGCACGCGCGAGGCCTTGTTCGCCTTCGCGCAGTGCGTGGTGGACCGCAGCCGGAATTCGCTGGTATTGATGCCCAACCCCTTTTATCAGATCTATGAGGGCGCCGCGCTGCTGGCCGGCGCGCAGCCCTGGTTTATCAACACCATGGAGGAGTTGGGGTTTCTCCCGGATTTTTCCTCTGTCCTCGCCGAAATTTGGCAACGCTGCCGGTTGATTTATATCTGTTCGCCGGGCAACCCCACCGGCGCGGTTCTGGGTCTTGGCGCGCTGCAGCGTCTCATCCATCTGGCGGATGAACACGATTTCGTTATCGCGTCCGACGAGTGTTACTCTGAAATCTATCTCGACGAGAGCAGGCCTCCCCCCGGCCTGCTGGAGGCCGCGGCCCGGATGGGCCGCGACGATTACCGGCGTTGCATCGTGTTTCACAGCCTCTCCAAACGCTCCAGCGTTCCGGGCATGCGTTCCGGTTTTGTCGCCGGTGATGCGGAAATCATCGAGCAATTTCATCTTTATCGCACGTATCATGGCAGCGCCATGCCCCCGCCGGTACAAGCCGCCAGCATTAAGGCCTGGCGTGATGAGAAACATGTGCGTGAAAACCGGCGCCTTTATCAGGAAAAGTTTGACGCCGTGATCGCCGTCCTCAGCGAAGTGACCGACGTTTACCGCCCCGCGGGCGCCTTTTATCTGTGGTTGAAGACTCCCGGGGACGATCAGACTTTTGCACGCGAACTGTATGCCCGGCACAATATCACCGTGTTGCCCGGCAGCTATCTTTCGCGCGAGGCGCATGATGTCAACCCTGGAGCGGGTCGTGTGCGCATCGCCTTGGTTGCGCCGCTGGAAGAGTGCCTGGAGGCGGCGACCCGCATCCGCGAGTTTATTATTTCTTTACGACATCAATAGGAACCCATGAACACCATACAGGACATCATCGAACAGGCCTTTGAGAAACGGGCCGAGATCACTCCGCACAAGGTACTGCCCAAGGTTAAGGAAGCGGTCGCCGAGGCGCTGACGCTGCTGGATAACGGCACACTCCGGGTGGCTGAAAAAAAGAACGGCGAGTGGGTAGTGAACCAATGGCTGAAGAAGGCCGTGCTGCTCTCGTTTCGCATCGAGGACAATCACTTTATAAAGGGCGCCTACAGCGCTTATTACGACAAGGTCGCCGGCAAGTTCAGTGACTACGATGAAGCGCGCTTCAAACAAAGCGGCGTGCGCGTGGTGCCGCCCGCCATGGCGCGCAGAGGCTCTTACATTGCTCCGGGCGTGGTGCTGATGCCCTCCTACGTCAACATCGGCGCCTATGTGGACAGCGGCACGATGGTGGATACTTGGGCCACGGTCGGCTCCTGCGCGCAGATCGGCAAGAACGTGCACCTGTCCGGCGGCGTCGGTATCGGCGGCGTGCTGGAGCCCGTGCAGGCCGGCCCCACCATCATCGAGGACAACTGCTTCATCGGCGCGCGTTCAGAGGTCGTCGAAGGCGTCATCGTCGAAGAAGGCTCGGTGATTTCGATGGGCGTGTACATCGGACAGAGCACTAAAATCTTCAACCGCATGACAGGGGAAGTCAGCTACGGCCGTATCCCCGCCGGTTCGGTGGTGGTATCGGGCAACCTGCCGTCCAAGGACGGCAGCTATAGTCTCTACTGCGCGGTGATTGTAAAACAAGTGGACGAAAAGACGCGCAGCAAGGTGGGCATCAACGAATTGTTGCGGGACATTTGATATGACTGTGATGTACGGCATCACCAATTGCTCCACAGTAAAAAAGGCACGCGCCTGGCTGGAGCAGCGCGGCGTGGAGTACCGTTTTCATGATTTCCGTAAAGACGGCCTCGATCAAACCCTGCTAAAAACATTCATCAAAAACCTGGGCGGGGAGGCACTGCTCAACAAAAGCGGCATGACCTGGCGCAAATTGCCGGAAAAGGACAAAGCTAAGCTGGATGAGAAGAAGGCCGCCTCTCTCATGCTTGCTCATCCAACGGTCATCAAGCGACCGGTGCTGACTGTTGGCGAGAAAACCATAAAATACCATGTTGGATTCAATGAAAAAGACTACGAAACTCTTTTTACCAAGAAGAAATAAATGTCCGACACACTCGACCTTGCCATTGATTTGATCTCACGCCGCTCGCTCACCCCCGAAGATGCGGGTTGCCAGCAGGCCATCGCCGCGCGTCTTGAACCGCTGGGTTTAAAAATAGAGCATCTGCGCTTCGGCGAGGTAGACAATCTCTGGGCGAGGCGCGGGAAAGACACACCCTTGTTCGTCTTCGCCGGTCACACAGATGTCGTACCCACCGGGCCGCTCGAACAGTGGCACTCCGATCCCTTCACGCCGACGTTGCGCGACGGTTATCTCTATGGGCGCGGCGCCGCCGATATGAAGGGGGGAATTGCGGCCATGGTTACTGCAGTAGAGCGTTTTATCAAAGAGCATCCCCATCATAAAGGGTCTATCGGTTTTCTCATCACCAGCGACGAAGAAGGGCCGAGTGTCAACGGCACGGTCAAGGTGATTGAATACCTGGAAGAGCGAAAAGAAAAGATAGACTGGTGCGTCATTGGCGAACCCACCTGCGCGCAAACCGTCGGCGACACGATCAAAAACGGCCGGCGCGGTTCACTTACCGGCAAGTTAGTCATACATGGCACTCAGGGCCACGTCGCCTACCCCCACCTCGCCGCCAACCCCATTCATCTTTTTTCCGCCGCGCTTACCGAACTCTGCGCGCAGACATGGGATCAAGGCAACGAGTTCTTTCCGCCGACCACCTTTCAGATCTCCAACATCCACGCCGGCACCGGCGCCGATAATGTCATCCCCGGTGATCTGGAAGTGGTGTTCAACTTCCGTTTTTCCACAGAACTCACACCTGAACAAATCAAACAGCGCGTGCACGCCATTTTGGCCAAGCGCAAATTCAAATACGATTTAGACTGGCGCTTTTCCGGTCAGCCTTTTCTCACCCCCAAAGGCGTACTCGTGGACGCCGTAAGCGCCGCCATAAAAGACGCCGCCGGCATCGAGACCCAACTCTCGACCAGCGGCGGCACCTCCGACGGCCGCTTCCTCGCCCCCACCGGCACTCAAGTTGTCGAACTGGGAGTGGTGAATGCGACGATACACAAGCTGAACGAATGCGTGAAGATAAGCGAACTGGATCTGCTCAGCAGCATCTATCAGCGGATCCTCAATAATCTACTGGGCAGCTAACGCAGGGAACCATACCGGCACGCTGGTTGCTGCGGCGAAATAATCAGTTTACGATTAAGCAATTCAATTTGGACGGGACAAAATAGCGAACTTGATTAATCTGAAGCGAGCCGTCACTGAGATTAAACAAGCTTGTGACGGAATAAAAGACAACCAACGATTACCGTTCTTCCCCAGCCTGTTGGACGCCGTGTTACGCGCCTCGAAACCGCTTTAGCTTCCTGACAGGCTTAAGGAACCTCTGATGTGTCAGAGTTTCCTTAAAGATAGGTCTGATCCACATAGCACCAGCGCCACTCTTCGCCCGGTTCAAAGGATTGAATAATAGGATGACCGGTGGCGTTAAAATGCTTAGTCGCGTGTTTATTCTTTGACGAATCGCAACAACCCACATGTCCGCAAATCAAACATAGACGCAGCTGTACCCACTCGTCTCCGATCTTGAGACAGTCTTCACAGCCCGGCGCGCTGGGTGTCACTTTTTGGATTTGATCAAGATGTGTACATTGCGTGGTCATAGCCAAGCTCCTTTCAGATTTTTACTTCAGCGACAGTTGCAGCAAGTTCCTCCCGGATACTCATCAGGGTGCGACCAGGATCGGCGGCCGCGGTAATCGGCCGCCCTATAACCAGATAATCGGCGCCCTGCCGCAGCGCCTCCGCCGGCGTCATGATGCGCTTTTGATCGTCCTTATCCGCACCCTGCGGACGCACACCGGGCGTAATCAAGCGAAATTCTTTGCCGTGGGCGGCGCGCAACGCCGAGGCTTCCCAGGGCGAACACACGACACCGTCCATACCCGCTTGTTTGGCTAAAGCGGCCAGGCGCATGACATTTTCCTGCGGAGCACCCGCAAGGCCGATTTCGAGGAGATCGTTGGCATCGAGGCTGGTGAGAATGGTGACAGCACTTAATAACGGAGGTTTGTATTGCGAGTTGATCGCCGCACGCGCCGCTTCCATCATTTTGCGTCCGCCCAGGGCATGAACGTTTATCATCCACACGCCGAGATCTGCGGCCGCGTTGCAGGCCTGCGCCACAGTATTTGGAATGTCGTGAAATTTCAAATCGAGAAAGACATCGAAGCCCAGCTTCACTATCTTCTCTACTAATACCGGGCCGCCCCGGCAGAATAGTTCTTTGCCGACCTTTACACGACACTGCTTCGGATCAAGGCGGCTCAGGAGTTCCAGCGCCTTGGAAGGGTCAGCAAAGTCCAGCGCGACTATAATCGGCGAGTTATTCACCTTCGACTCCATGGATAGGCTTCATGCTGTTCCAGGTCTTGCAGCTTGGACATTGCCAATGCAGCGACCTCCCCACGAATCCGCAGTGATTGCATTTATAGACGGGTTTTTCCTCGAGCAGCTTTTTTACGAGATCCCTGAGGATCAGGAGATGGTCGCGCGCGGCGCCTTCGGAATGTGCGAGATTTAATTCGATGAGACGATCAAGGCCGCGCACTGACGGACGTTTACGAAGCTGTTCCGTAATAAAACAGGCGGCCGCATCGTCGCCTTCCTGCTGGCGCAACAGTTCGGCGAGCGCGAGTATCAGGCTGATGCTGCTGTGCTTGGCAAGTATCTGTTTTAGATAGGCGATGATCTCGCTGGTTTGCCCCAATTTGTTGTAGCAATCGAGCAGCGGCTCGATGATTTCAGGAAGATAATCAGGGTCCTGCTGCTCGACCCGCTTGAAGGTGCGAATGGCTGCCTTGCAATCTCCCGCCTCCACTTCCATGTCTCCCTGCAGTAAGCTTGCCCTGACACAGTTGCGATCAAATTCCAGTGCGCGTTCAATCATCTGCGCGGCTTGTTCGAGATCTCGCTGCTGTCGCGCCTGTTCGGCCAATTCGCAATAATAATGGGCGATGACCTCGGAACAACTTTTGCCGCTGACCTCTTCCCAGCTTTTCGTTACAGCTATCGCCTTATCCCATTCCTTTTCCTGCTGATAGATATCAATCAAGTGCCGCAGCGCCGGTGCGGTATGATCGTTCATCTCGATCAACTCCAGAAACAAGGTCTCGGCGCGGTCGAATAATCC
>JAYUCX010000076.1:0-21081 GCA_043740145.1 Gammaproteobacteria bacterium | reverse complement strand
GGAGAGATCCACCGACACGGCATTGGGTTTGGTGAGCGAGGCGAAGAAACGCCCGAAGGCGACGTAATCGGCCCCGGCGGCCTGCGCCTCCAGGGCTTTATCCAGCGAGTTGTAACACGACACGCCAATCATGGCGTGCGGCCCCAGCACTGCCCGCGCCTCGGCGAGGCTCGCGTCATCGCGCCCGACATGGACGCCGTCGGCGCCGATGATCTCGGCCAGCGCAACGTCGTCGTTGATAATCAAAGGTACTCCGTGACGGCGGCAAAGCGCGAGCAAGGCGCGCGCCTCTTCGCTACTGCATAGCGGGTCGGGTTCCTTGGAGCGATATTGAACAACTGCTGCGCCACCCTGGATGGCTTGCGCGACACGATCCATCAGATCGCTGCCTATCAGGCCGGTATCGGCAATCGCATAAAGTCCACGCCACTGCGATTTAGGATTGTCACAACCACGCACGGCTTGAGTCATGTGTCCTGACCTTGTTCCTCACGCGCCCAGTATAAACGGTTCGGCAGATAACCTCCCTTACCGATGCAATAACCGTATTTGAGTGTTTCCCAGGTATAGTGCTGCGCTTCGTACACTGCGGTGAACGGTTCCAGTCCGTGCGCCAGCATGCCGGCGAGGGCGGACGACAGGGTACAGCCTGAACCGTGGTAGTTATTAGGCAAGCGTTCCCACGTAAATGACTCCAGTCGGCGGCGATTGCCATACAGCTTATTGACAACCTCGGGGGTCGCTTCGTGCGTGCCGGTGATGAGCACGAATTCGCTGCCTTGATCCATGAGTTGTTGCGCGCAGGCCTCCAGGGTATCCGCCTCTGGCGCCAGCATCCGCGCCTCAAGGCTGTTCGGTGTCAACACTGTTGTTAAAGGGAACAGTAACGAAATCATGGCGTCTTGCAAAGAAGCGTCGGCCAGGGGATGCCCGCCACCCGCCGACAACACCGGGTCAAGCACCACGGGGATGTTGGGGTACTCTCTCAACAAGGTATGTATCGCCTCGGCGTTCTCGCGCGTGCCGATCATTCCGATTTTGAAGGCGGCCGGAGGCATTTCCTCCAGCACCGCCCGCGCCTGCTCGATCACCAGGGTTGCGCTCATGGCCGAATACTCTATGACATCATGCGTGTTCTGCACGGTGACGGCGGTGATCACCGGCGCTGCCTGGCAACCCATGCTGGCTAGCGTTTCGATGTCGGCCTGGATTCCGGCTCCGCCGGTGGGGTCGTTACCGGCGAAGACCATCACCAGCGGCACTGCTTGTCGTTTGCTATTCATGTAAGCGTATTTTACCGCATGTTGGGGCGCTAGTAATCAAAGATGATGTCGTCCATCCATTTAGATCGAGATATAATAGCGTAACAATAATCTGTTACTGGAAACTATGAAGACTTACATGTGTGTCATTTGTGGCTTTATCTACGATGAGGCCGCCGGATTGCCCAGCGAAGGCATTCCTCCGGGTACAAAATGGGAAGACCTCCCACCCAATTGGGTCTGCCCGGAATGCGGGGCCCGCAAGGAAGATTTTGAAATGGTAGAGATTTAGAAGCCGATGTTGGGGAACTTCTGCCATACCAGGGTATGGTTGTTCACAGGCATCTCGTAGTCCTTCAGCAATATCATATCTTGCGCGTGAGCCAGGCTATCCAGCGCCTCGAAGTCCCGGATGCCGCTTGACGGCTCGCGCGCCTTGAGCCATTGATCGAAGCGGGCGTTGCTGTCGCTCGTATAGCAGCCGCGATAATTGAAGGGCCCGTAAAGGGCGAACACCCCATTGTCCTGCAAGGCCGAGCCCACGCCCACGAACATCCGTTCCACCTGCGGCCAGGACAGGATGTGCGTGGTATTGGCGCTGAACACGGCGTCGAAGCGTTGCTCAGGCCAATGCTCATCGTCCACATCCAGTCTGATCGGCGGTTGCACATTGGGCAGCCGGTACTCGTCCAGCCACATTATGATGCCCGCGTGATGACCGACGAGATCACTGGGCTGCCAAATGAGATGAGAAAGCTGCGATCCAAAATACACGGCGTGCTGGCCCGTCCCGCTGCCGATCTCAAGCACGGTGCGGCGATCCTTGAATACTTCCCGCAATACCTTCAGGATCGGAACCTTGTTCTGGTCGCAAGCCTCGGAATACGGTTTCATGACGCCTTTAACACACGGACAGATTAGACCACAGCAACTTGCTGCATGACGGAGCGAATGGTTTCCAGTTCAGATTCGACTTTAACACTCGTCTGCTGAAACTGGAACCCCGCGAGACTGTAACTATGGGGTCTGTTTGGTGGGCGATGCAAGGTTCGAACTTGCGACCCCTGCCGTGTGAAGGCAGTGCTCTACCACTGAGCTAATCGCCCATACAGCATGTGGAATTCTACGTGCCCGGTCGAATAGCGTCAAATTATGCTGCCCTTGCTTGATAGCTGTTAAAATAGCTTGATTTCCAATCGTGACGTCAACCATGAGCATCCGCACCCGATTCGCCCCCAGCCCCACCGGCTACCTGCACGTCGGCGGTGCGCGCACCGCGCTGTACTCCTGGCTTTATGCGCGCAAACACGGTGGCACGTTTATCCTGCGCATTGAGGACACCGATCTCGAGCGCTCCACCGCCGAGTCGGTGAATGCGATTCTGGAAGGCATGACCTGGCTCGGACTGGAATACGACGAGGGCCCGTTTTACCAAACGGAGCGTTTTGAACGCTATCGTGCCGTGATTCAACAACTGCTCGACGAAGGCAAGGCCTACCACTGCTATTGCAGCAAAGTGGAGCTGGATGCGATGCGCGCCGAGCAACTGTCCCGTAAGGAAAAGCCGCGTTACGACCGGCGCTGGCGTGACTCCAAGGCCACACCGCCGCAGGGCGTTCCACCGGTGGTGCGCTTCAAAAATCCTTTGTCCGGCGACGTGGTGGTCAATGACCTCATCAAGGGTACCGTTGTGTTCCAAAATGACGAACTCGATGATCTCATCATCGCGCGCGCCGATGGCACGCCGACCTACAATTTTACCGTGGCGGTGGACGACTGGGACATGGGCGTCACCCATATCATCCGCGGCGATGACCATCTCAATAACACACCGCGCCAGATCAATATCCTCAAGGCGCTCGGCGCCCAGCCGCCCGCCTACGCCCACGTGCCGATGATTTTAGGCTCCGACGGACAGCGGCTGTCCAAGCGTCACGGTGCTGTAAGTGTGATGCAATACCGCGAGGACGGCTTTTTGCCCGAGGCGCTGCTCAATTATCTGGTGCGGCTCGGCTGGGCGCATGGCGATCAGGAGATCTTCTCGATTGACGAGATGATCGAGCTGTTCGATATCAAAGACGTCCATCGCGCCGCCAGCGCCTTCAACACGGAAAAGCTCCTATGGCTGAATCAGCACTACATCAAAATCTCTGACCCCGCACATATCGCGCACCATTTGAGCTGGCACATGGGCAGGCTGGGTGTGGATCCCGCGCAGGGCCCGGACTTGGTGGAAGTGGTCAAGGCCCTGCGCGAACGCGCCAAGACCCTGGTCGAAATGGCGCAGGCGGCCACGTTTTTTTATAGGGACTTCGAGAGTTATGACGAAAAGGCGGCGGCCAAGCATCTTACCAGCGAGGTAGCGGAGGCGCTCTCCGGCTTACACGGCGGCCTCGCAACCCTAACCCCCTGGTCGCCGGAGGCCATCCATCAATTGATAACAGATGCCGCCGGCAAGCACGGGCTCGCTATGGGCAAGCTTGCGCAGCCATTGCGGGTTGCGGTCACCGGCAAGGCCGCCTCGCCGCCTATTGATGTCACTGTATATCTGCTCGGGCGCGAAGTTACTCTGCAACGTCTAAAGGACGCGCTTGTCCACATCCGTAAGGCTAGTTGAGCAGCAGATTTATTGACGCTAAGGGCTACTCCATCGTAAAATGGCAAGTTATATTGTCGGCTTGGGGCCATAGCTCAGCTGGGAGAGCGCTTGCATGGCATGCAAGAGGTCGGCGGTTCGATCCCGCCTGGCTCCACCAATCTCAACCTGCACCTATACAATTCAAATTTCATAGTCCCCATCGTCTAGAGGCCTAGGACACTGCCCTTTCACGGCGGCGACAGGGGTTCGAATCCCCTTGGGGACGCCATTCTTTAGAGACGATAACATCGCTACAACAACCGCCCGGCGCGCACCAGGCGCTTGCTCCAGTAGCCGTTATCGAGTGTCCCTACGGAAACCCGTTTACCGGAAACGGGGGCGTGGATAAACTCATTACCTCCCTGATAGATGCCTACATGCGAAACACCACGGCCGTTGATCTCGAAAAAGAGCAGATCGCCTGGCAGCAAGTCACCAAGCGTCACGGGTTGAGTTTGCCGGAACAACCCGGCTGAGGTGCGCGGGAGATTTTGAATTCCCACCTGCTGATAGGTATACAGCACCAGTCCGCTGCAATCAAAACCGCGCGGGGTAGTACCCCCTGACCGGTAAGGTGCGCCAATCATTTGGTGGGCGACAGATACGATGTCGGCGCGTTGTTGCGCTTCGGGCGAAGGATAACTCTGTGATAGGCGCGGAGGCGTACTGCAGCCTGCCAACATGAGCAACGTCACGCAAAATAGAGCGCCATAGTGGGAGCGAAGAAAGGTAACAGGCGAGATGCGTACCGATTGCATTCTTGAATACCCCTTTAGAGAAGCTGATCTAAGCTAACCCAGGGTACTCTAAAAATCAAGCCGGATCAGGCATTGAGCCTGTTTTAGGCTACCGTGCCAAACCTTCTGCAAGCACGTATACTTAGCAACCAATGGTTATAAAATCCCCGGTTCATCACTTGCCGCCTCTGCGCTGGTACAGCTTGCTGTTTATAAGTCTGCCGGTCTTGCTGATAGCGTTCGGGGTATACGTCGTCTATCTCGATCATACCGTCCAGGTTCAGTTCGAAGGCAAACGTTGGGCCTTGCCCGCGCGCGTTTATGCGCGACCCCTGGAATTGTTTCAAGGCATGAAGCTCAACCCTGAGATCCTGGCCGCAGAGTTGAATGATTTGGGTTATGTGCAAGTGACTCAACCTGAAGGACCCGGGGCCTATTCGCGCTCGTCCGGCGCATTTCGTTTGGTGACACGCAGCTTTCGATTCTGGGACACCAGCGAAGCTTCACAACCGGTCACGGTGGCCTTTGACGGCAACACGCTGCGCGCACTGCAAAATACCCAGACCGGCGCACGGCTCGACCTGGTCCGTCTCGATCCGCTGCTGGTCGGCGGCATCTACCCGGCGCATCACGAAGACCGTGTCCTGGTGCAGGTCAAGGAGGTGCCGCCGCTGCTAATCAAGGCGCTGATTGACGTGGAGGATCGCCGCTTTTATAAACACCATGGCATCAACGTTGTCTCTATATTACGCGCCATGTGGGCCAATCTGCGCGCTGGTTCCACGGTGCAGGGGGGCAGCACGTTGACTCAGCAGTTGGTGAAAAATTTCTACCTTACCGCCGACCGCACGCTCAGCCGCAAACTCAACGAAGTCATCATGGCGGTGCTGCTGGAGATGCACTATTCCAAGGACGAAATTCTGGAGGCCTATCTCAATGAAATATTTTTGGGCCAGGACGGTCAGCGCGCCATTCATGGTTTCGGGCTGGCCAGCCAATTTTATTTTGGTCGGCCCTTGAATGAACTGAATATCTCCCAACTCGCCCTGCTGGTGGGGATGGTACCCGCCCCTTCGAGTTACGAGCCGCGGCAACACCCGCAGCGCGCGGTCGCTATAAGGAATCGCGTCCTGGACGCTATGCTCACGCAACAGGATATCACCGCCGAGCAGGCGGCCAAGGCCAAGCAGGCGCCGCTCGGCGTGACCGCTAAACCACCGGCGGGGATCTCGCCCTACCCTGCCTTCATGGATCTGCTGCGGCGCCAATTGCAACATGACTATAAGGAGGAAGATCTTACTTCGGAAGGCCTACAAATCTTTACTGCATTTGATCCTCAGATACAGCGAGTGGTGGAACGTACCTTGGCGAATCGTATCGCATCGCTGGAAAAGCCTTACAAAATCCCTGAGGGAAAGTTAGAAGGCGCAGTGATCGTTACCGACACTCAGAACGGCGAAGTGCTTGCGATGGTGGGCGGGCGCGATGCGCGCTATGCCGGTTTCAATCGGGCCCTCGATGCGCAACGTCCGATAGGTTCATTGATGAAACCGGCCATTTATCTCACCGCCCTCGCCCAGCCGCAAAAATATACACTCGTCACCCCCTTGGATGACAGCACCTTTACCCTGAAAAACACCGGCGGCAAGCCGTGGTCACCGCAAAATTACGATCATCAGTCACACGGGGAGGTTCCTTTATACCTGGCACTGGCGCATTCTTATAATATATCTTCGGCGCGCTTGGGGTTAGAGGTGGGCGTCCCCCGTGTATTGAAGACCTTTTACGCCCTCGGTGTCACGCGCGAATTTCCGGCCTATCCATCTACCTTGTTGGGCGCCATTGAGCTGAGTCCATTAGAGGTCACGCAGTTTTACCAAACCCTGGCGAGCGGCGGGTTCCGCACCCCGCTGCGCGCCATTCGCGATGTGCTCACTACGCGCGGTGACCCGCTGCAACGCTATCCGCTCTCAGTAGAGCAGGCCACAGATCCGGCCTCGGCATTTCTGGTCACGCGGGCCATGCAGGAGGTGGTGCGGAGCGGCACTGCGCGCGCGCTTGAACAAACCCTTCCCGATCTGGAGGTGGCGGGGAAAACCGGAACCACCGATGATTTGCGTGATAGCTGGTTTGCAGGCTTCAGTGGTAAGCACCTGATTGTGGTGTGGCTGGGGCGTGACGATAATGAGCCCACGGGCTTAAGCGGGGCGAGTGGAGCGCTCAAGGTGTGGGGTGATATTATGAAGGCAATTAACAGCGAGCCTTTACGTCTTAGCCTGCCCGCCGGTGTGGAGCTTGCGAGTGTGGACCCGCAAACTCAAATGCGCCTGGAACCAGGCTGTCCGGCGGCGGTCGAATTGCCGTTTATCAAGGGCAGCGCACCGCTGGATTACGCCCCTTGCAGCGGTGACTCACCCGAAGTGATCGAAGACATCTTTGACGCCATAAGGAATATTTTTCAGTGATGATTAGAACGTGTACTTTTTATTCCTATTTACTCAAACTCGGAGCGGTGAATCTGCTAGCAGGGTTCGTGTCGTTATCAGGATGTTCGCTGGTGCCGACCATGCAGCGAGCCGGTGCGCCGATAGAAGATCGCACGACCGGCGAGTCTGCCAGGCCAACTATATCAGAAGATCAGCAACCCTCTGACGCGGAGTCCGATGTACAGGTCAGGCCTCTGGGCTCTCCTCAGGCCGTTCGTCCGCCATCCGGCCGCGGGGAGAGGGCAGCCGCCGAGAGATCCACCCCGCGTTCGGGTTCCGCCGTGGTGGCGCTGCTGGACAACGCCGGACAACAGACACGCTCCGGCAATCTCGACGCTGCGGGTGCTGCGCTGGAGCGCGCGTTGCGTTTGGAGCCACGCAATCCAGAGGTCTGGAGTCGGTTGGCCGGGATACGTCTGCAGCAGAGTCAATTTGATCAGGCCATTAACCTAGCGTCCAAATCAAACACGCTGGCCGGGAACAACCCTACTCTCGTGGCGCGCAACAATAGAATCATTGTGCAGGCCAAGCAGCAATTGGGCAGGCGATAATCGCACAAATCTCACAACAAAAAGCCCCTGGAAAATCCTTCCTTAGACTTTTCAGAGGCTCAACACACGGCCCGATCACTGTATCGTCAGTTTCTTTACCTTGGTCGCGGACTTTTTGGGCAACGTCAATTCCAGTACGCCGTCACTGTAACGCGCCTGCGCCGCCGCCTCGTCTACATCCTGCTTAAAGGTGAAGCTCGATACAGGTTGCCGTAGTAGCGCTCGCTGCCGATCGCCTTCTCGTCCGACTTCAGTTCGCGCTGCTTGTTCACCTCGGCGCCGATGGAAACCTGGTTGCCGGCGATATTGACTTGAATGTCGTCCTTCTTCACGTCAGGGAGTTCAGCCTGAAGGCTATAGGCATCCTTCGTTTCAGTGATATCTATTCTGATCTGGGCGCCGGCCTGCCTGGGTTTTTCTATCAGCCGGGGTTGCCACAGGGCTTCAAACAAATTATCAAACGGGTCGCTAAAAGTTCTCAGTCGAGTAATGTTCGTCATCTCCAATCTCTCCTTTAATGTAATGCGTTTTGACGCTGCCTTGCGTACAGCCCATCGCGCGCGCCGTTTGGGCGATATCCAAGCCTTCCCATACGCGCAGCAGAAAGACCTATTGTTGACGCAGCGGTAACCGTTGCAGCGCGATCTCCAAGGCATCCATCGCCTGGCCATTGACCACCCGCCGATCCGCCCGGGGCTCCCGGTATCCGGCAGATTCAGCAGAGGATCGCCCTCCTCGTCCGGGCCGAGCCATACTCGCCAGCGGTTGCGCACCCGGCTGCGGCGGTATCCGTCGCGTATACCACTCTGCAGGATTTGATAAAACAGCGGCCCCCACTCCAGGGGGTCACGCGCGGCATAACGCTGGGTCAGTTTGAACATAGCATCCTGCACCAGATCCAGAGTGTCATCAGTGTTGCCGGTGGCAAGTTGCGCCATGCGGAAGGCGCGCCGCTCGATCCTCGCCAAGAACTGTTCTAGCTCCCGTGTCGTATAACGCACCCGCGGCACAAAGGTTGACACAGCCGCAAACTTTATAGCCTTGACCTGCCCTCCAGGACGCCCGCAAGCTCGGTGAGACAAGCTTCGTAATCGGTGCAGAACAACGCGGGATAGCCGGTTAGCCGAGCATGGCTGCGTTGCACCACTGCCTTGAGCACGTGGCCCTGACCGCGTATGCCCTCCAGGCGCACAGGGTATATCGGGCTGCCCGTCATTTGGGCGAGACTGGCCACTCCACCCTTTAATTTGTGTGGGGGATCGCCATCCAGATGGATCCTCCCGTGCGGAAACAACGCCACCACTTCCCCTCTTTGCAAGGCACGCAGGGCCTGCCGCAATGCCAGTTCGGGTTGCCGGTCACGCTCTACCGGAATACAGCCTATGGCTCGATACAGCCAGTTGAGTCCGAAACGCTGGTACTGTTCCTGGGCGATGACAAAACGCAACGGCCGCCGTGCAGCGGCGATGAGCAGCAAGGGGTCGAGGCCGGAGACATGGTTCGACGCGACCAAGGCGCCACCCTGCGACGGCAAGGGGATCGGTGTACAGTGCAGGCGGTGAAAATGACGGCAAAACAGACGGTTCAAACCGTCCAGACGGTTCAACCAGCGGCCTCCCCAGTCCGCCTGATTGGCGGCCTCGCAGGCACGCCAGAAGCGTAGCCACAGCCAGCCGAGCAGCACGGCCGGCACGATGGGCCACACCAGTTGGTAAGTTATTTGCATATATTTATCAGCAACGGAGTAAGGCCTTCATCCGGCCAGGGCCAAGACCATGAAACACAGCACGAAACTTGAAGAGCAACGGCATTATACTCGGGTGCCCTTCGACGGCTGGGCAAGGCTCTCGAATGCCGACACGAGCTGGGAGGGTAGACTCATTGATATCTCGCTGCGGGGCGTGCTGCTGTTGAATCTGGGTGACGAAGACCGGCTCAATCGTGAGCTGTCTTCAATGGGTTGATGAAATGAATTGCCTTTTAGTACGCCTCCAAGGCTTCTGATAACCGCTGTACAGCAATGATCTCCATGCCCTTTATCGGCGTCTTGGGGGCGTTCGCACCAGAGATGACGGCACGCTTGAAGCCATGTTTGGCGGCCTCCTTCAGGCGTTCCTGACCACTCTGTACCGGGCGGATCTCCCCGGCGAGACCCATCTCGCCAAACACCACTAGGTCTTGCGGTAGCGGCTTATTGCGCAGGCTGGAAACCGCCGCGAGCACTACGGCGAGGTCGGCCCCGGTTTCGGTAATACGCACCCCACCCACCACATTTACAAAGACATCTTGGTCGTACATCGCCACTCCGCCGTGGCGGTGCAATACGGCAAGCAGCATCGCCAAACGATTTTGCTCCAACCCCAGAGTGACTCGTCGCGGATTGGCGGCGTGGCTGTCATCCACCAGGGCCTGCACCTCGACCAGCAGCGGACGGCTGCCCTCGCGCGTCACCGTGATGACGCTGCCGGGAACTGGTTGCGCATGGCGCGAGAGAAAAATGGCCGAGGGATTGCTGACCTCTTTGAGGCCCTTCTCGGTCATGGCGAAGACACCCAGTTCATTCACCGCGCCGTAGCGGTTTTTGATGGCGCGGATCACACGAAAGGCGCTGCCGCTGTCGCCCTCGAAATACAGCACCGTGTCCACCATGTGCTCGAGCACGCGCGGCCCGGCGAGCGCGCCCTCTTTGGTCACGTGTCCGACCAGAAACAGCGCCGTGCCGGTTTGCTTGGCGTAGCGCACCAGTTGCGCGGCGCTCTCACGCACCTGAGCGACCGAACCCGGCGCGGATTGCAGCAACTCGGTGTAAATGGTCTGGATGGAATCTATCACGATCACCTGCGGCAGCATCTGTTGGGCGAGCGCAATGATCCGCTCCACGCGGGTTTCGGTGAGCAAACGCAACCCCGCCGTTGCCAGCGACAGGCGCTGGCCGCGCATACTGATTTGTTGCAGCGATTCTTCACCTGTGACATAGAGGGCCGCCATGCGGCTGTGGAGCGAGGCGAGGGTTTGCAATAACAGGGTAGACTTGCCGATGCCTGGATCACCGCCTATCAGCACCACGCCGCCCGCCACCAGTCCGCCGCCCAGCACCCGGTCGAGTTCGCTCAGCCCGGTGGGCGTGCGCGTTTCGGGCTGGCCGTCCACCTCGGCCAGTGTCTGCACCTGCGACTCTCCCGCATAACCCGTAAAGCGTGCGCTACGCGGGCTCGCCGCCGCGGCTACGGTCTCGATCAAACTGTTCCACGCTCCACACTCCGGGCACTGGCCGGACCACTTGGGCGCCTGCGCGCCGCATTCGTTACAACTATAGAGTAGTTTATCCTTGGCCATCGGCGTTGATCTCGACAAACTCCACCCTGCGCGCCACCCCGCACAGCAGTTCATAGGGGATGGTCGAGGCATACCGGGCGATTTCCTCCACCGGCAGCCCCTTGCCCCATAACACGACAGGATCGCCCACTCGGGCCTGCGGCTGGCTGCGCAAATCCACCGTGATCATGTCCATCGAGACCCGGCCGATGAGTGGAACTCGCCGACCATTCACCAGCATCGGCGTGCCGGATTCAGCATGACGCGGGTAGCCGTCGCCGTATCCGATGGCGATGACGCCCACCGGCATATCCTCCGGGCACACCCAACTCCCGCCATAACCCACTGCATCGCCTTTATGAAGGCGGTTCACAGCGATAAGCCGGGAGCACAGCGTCATCACCGGTTGCAGCCCTTCCAGTTCGCCGTGACCTCCGGTAAAGGGCGAGACGCCGTACAGCATGACGCCGGGGCGCACCCAATCGGCATGGCTCGCCGGCCAGCCCAGTATCCCCGCCGAATTGGCGATGGAGCACGGCGGTCGCTCCCGGCGTCCTGCCTCCCGTGACCCTAGTGCATCCCTGCACGTCGCTATCTCGGCCGTCATTTCGGTAAAACATTCCAACTGCCGCAGGGTGAAGTTGTCGCCGCGGTCATCGGCATTGGCGAGATGGGTCATGACGCCCAGGGTCTCGATGCCTGAACAGGATTGCAGGCGCTGCCAAGCGAATTTAGCCTCGGCGGGGGCGATGCCCAGACGGTGCATGCCGGTGTCCACCTTCAGCCAGACGCCCAGCGGTTGTTTGAGAGAGGCCTGTTCGAGAATAGCGATTTGTTCGGGGCGATGAACCACCACGTTGAGCCGCTGTTGCACAATCACGGCAAGCTCGGCGGCCTCGAGAAAGCCTTCGAGCAGGGTGATGGACTCACGGATGCCCGCGTCGCGCAGACGCACGGCCTCTTCCAGCCGGGCTACACCCAGACTGTTTACACCGGAGGCCAAGGCGCGGGCGATGCGAATCAGACCGTGCCCGTAGGCGTCGGCCTTGATGATGGCCATGATGTGCTTGCCGGGAGTGACTTCGCGTACCCGACGCAGGTTATGCCGCAAGGCAGCAAGATCTATCAGCGCCCGCGTGATCGCGCAGCTATTGGGCATCCTCATGTTTAAGCTGACAGGACAGACTAGCCGCGCGCGCCGCCATAACCGTCATGGGTATAGACGTTCGGGACAAAATTTTCAAAGCGGGTGTATTGGGCGAGGAAGGTCAGGCGCGTGGTACCGATGGGACCGTTGCGTTGCTTGCCGATGATGATCTCGGCGCTGCCCTTATCGGAGCTGTCTTCGTTGTAGACCTCATCACGGTAGATGAAGATGATGATGTCGGCATCCTGCTCGATACCGCCGGATTCGCGCAGGTCGGACATCACCGGGCGCTTGTTGGGGCGCTGTTCGAGGTTGCGATTGAGCTGCGACAAGGCCATCACAGGTACATTAAGTTCCTTCGCTAACGCCTTGAGTGAGCGGGATATTTCAGAAATTTCGTTGGTGCGATTTTCCTTGTTACCAGAACCTTGCATGAGCTGCAGATAATCAATCACGATCAAGCCCAGGCCATGTTCGCGCTTCAAGCGGCGTGCACGGGCGCGCAGTTCCGTAGAGGTGAGCGCCGGCGTGTCGTCTATGAACATCTTCGCCTCGGCCAGGATGCCGACCGCCGAGGTGAGACGCGGCCAGTCCTCATCCTCCAGCTTGCCGGTGCGCACCTTGTGCTGATCTATGCGGCCGAGCGAGGACAGCATGCGCATGGCGAGCTGTTCGGCGGGCATCTCCATGCTGAAGATGGCGACCGGCAATTGGCCCTTGATCGCGGCATGCTCGGCGACATTCATGGCAAAACTGGTCTTGCCCATCGAGGGGCGCCCCGCGACGATGACGAGATCGGCGTTTTGCAGGCCCGATGTCATATCATCCAAGTCGGTAAAGCCGGTGGCGATACCGGTCAGCGGATTGTCGGATTGAAACAGGGTGTCAATGCGCTCCATGGCGCGCGCCACCAAGTGCTTGATATTGGCGAAGCTGCGTTTGCCGTGAGACCCTTGTTCGGCGATGGCGAATACCCTTTTTTCGGCGTCGTCGAGCAGTTCAATGCTGTCGCGCCCCTCCGGGTTGAAGGCGCTGTTGCTGATGTCCGTTCCCACCCGCGCCAACTGCCGCAGGATCGAACGCTCCCGTACGATATGGGCGTAAGACTTGATGTTTGCGGCGCTGGGGGTGTTGTTGGCGAGCGCGCCGAGATAGGCGAGCCCTCCCGCTTGGTCAAGCTCGCCGAGGTTCTTCAACCAGTCGGACAGCGTCACGACATCATAGGGATGACTGTGATTGGCGAGCTCGCGGATGGCGCGGAAGATAAGGCGGTGATCGCGCCGGTAGAAATCCTCTTCATCCACGACGTCCGCGATCTGATCCCACGCGCCGTTGTCGAGCATCAGGCCGCCCAGCAAGGACTGCTCGGCCTCTATGGAGTGAGGGGGGACTTTGAGCGCAGCGGTTGGCGCGTCAAACGGGGCGACGTTCGCGGAGTAGGTAAGCTCTTGCATGGTTGTTACAAAGAGTCACCTCATGTTAGAGATTAAGGCGCCTCGAATTATCGAGGCGTCCCTTCAACCGTCTATCGTTTGAATCTAAGTTTCAGGCGTGATGATGATCTTTACCGCAACGTTGATGTCGGTGTGCAGATGAATAGCGACCTCGTGCTCACCCAGGGTACGCAATGATCCGTAAGGCATACGGATCTCTTGTTTCTCAACCTTTACTCCCGCCTTAGCCAGGGCTTCGGCAATATCGGCGGTGCCGACCGAGCCAAACAGCTTGCCCTCGTCACCGGCCTTGCTCACGATGGCGACGCTGCCCAGAGCACGCAACGCCTGCTCACGCGCCTGCGCGGCCGCGAGATTTTCCGCAGCGGCCTTTTCCAGTTCCGCGCGGCGGGCTTCGAACTTGGCAAGATTAACAGAAGTGGCCGACGCTGCCTTGCCTTGCGGGATCAAGTAATTCCTGCCATAGCCGGGTCTCACCGAGACCTTGTCGCCTAGATTACCGAGATTTTGTACCTTTTCAAGCAGGATAATGTCCATCACTATACCTCAACTATTTTGAATGAGAATCGCAATAGGGCATCAGCGCCAGGAATTGCGCGCGCTTGATGGCTGTGCCCAACTGCCGCTGGTAGCGCGCTTTGGTGCCGGTGATACGGCTGGGTACGATTTTGCCGTTTTCGCTGACGTAATTCTTCAATACCGAGAGATCCTTGTAATCAATCTCCTTGGTGCCCTCAGCGGTAAACCGGCAAAACTTTCTGCGGCGGAAAAAACGGGGAATGTCTGTCTTGGGTCTCATCTTGGGTTTCATTATATATATCTCGAAAGTTGGCAGTATTTAGAAGCTACGGCAGTGCTGCGCTTTCGTCAGCGCCATCAGGGATGCTTTCCAGGGCAACCTCTTCTTCATCCTCGGCTGCGTCGTCAAATCGGGTCGCGCCGATGTCGGACTCTTCGCGATCATCCTTGGATTTCACTAACGGCGAGGGCTCGGTGACGGCCTCGTCACGCACAATGACCAGATTACGGATGACGGCGTCGTTAAATCTAAAGGCGCTGGTGAGTTCGTTTAAGGTCTCTTGCCCGCACTCGATATTCATGAGCACATAGTGGGCCTTGTGTATCTTATTGATGGGATAGGCCAACGGACGCCGGCCCCAATCTTCCAGGCGGTGGATCGCCCCACCCTTGCCTTCGATCAGGGTACGGTAACGGTCCAGCATGGCAGGGACTTGTTCGCTCTGATCAGGGTGTACCAGAAACACGATTTCATAATGTCGCATAACGCTCCTCATGGGTTAAGCCTTCCGACGGGGCGGTAAGGCAAGGAGTTATTGGATCGCCTCTAAACGCAGAGGTCTAATAACAGTGTTGATTATAAACGTGTTGGGCGCCGGTGACAATCTGATTGTTAGGGCCCTATCTTCTGCAGCTGCGACTTGTCGCACAACGGCCGAATGAATTCGGCCCTGCATTCATCAGATTCATGCGCCCCCACGCTGGCGCACGGCTTCAAACAGGCAAATGCCCGCCGCCACCGATACATTTAAGCTCTCTACAGTCCCGGCCATGGGGATATGGACCAGATGATCGCACAGTTCGCGGGTGAGACGCCGCAAGCCGCCGCCCTCCCCGCCCATCACCACGGCCAAGGGGCCGCGCAGATCGGCTTGGTAAAGACTGGCCTCGGCATCTCCGGCCGCCCCGATCAGCCATACCCCCTGTTCTTTGATGGAGCGCAACATGCGTGCCAGGTTGGTCACTTGAAATACCGGCAGAACCTCAGCGGCGCCGCTGGCCACTTTGCGTACCGTAGGCGTCAACGATGCGGCGCGATCGCGGGGCACGATCACTCCATGCACGCCGGCCGCTTCCGCACTGCGTAGGCAGGCTCCCAGGTTGTGGGGGTCTTGCACGCCGTCCAGCACCAGCAGAAAGGCGGGCTCGTCGAGCGCTGCCAGCAGTGGAAGCAAATCCGATTCGGTGTAAGAAGGGGGACTCTTACAGTGAGCCACGACCCCCTGGTGTCTGGCGCCGGGCGCCAGGGCATCCAGTTCGTGCCGAGCGACCTTATGCAGTGCGGCCCCTGCCTGCTCCGCTGTAGCGATTAACTTTTTAATCCGCTCATCACGGCGTGAGCCATCCAGCCACAACTCGGTGACGTTATTCTCGGGTTGTGAGAGCGCAGCCAACACGGCGTGCAGGCCATATACCGTATGGGTATGCTCGGCCATCTATGTTTCTCTGCGGTAAAGGGTGTTTACCTTAGCAGCGTCCGGCCTTACTTACCAGACAGCGGCATAAGGATTAACAGCCTGCTGAAAAACGTGATCAGGGGATGCAGCGCAAGGCGGAAAAGGGCGAAAAAGCGCAGTTTACACAGAGTAAATGAGCATTTTGAGCCCGCTTCCAACGCCGCGATGCGCCCCTCAGCGCGTTTTTCAGCAGGCTGTTAACGACCTGTGATAATCCACCAGCCATACCTTGCAGATCTGATCGGGCCGCAGGAAGACCTGAGGTTGATAGATATGACCCGCTTCGACACTTACATCGAACGAGGCTGGGTACTGACGCAGTTGGGACTTGCGCACATTGGTGGTCGTGGGCTCAAATGGGCTGCCCAGCATCGTGGGATCCACACGGAAACTGCACTGCACGCCCAAGGTATGCGGGCCGGGCAAGACCTCTACAGCGTAGGTGCTTAAACCGACTTTCGCTCCGTCTACGCTGCTTATCACTACGCCTCTATCCATTATGTCCCTGATCATGGGGTTGTTTTTGATTACCGCGATCCTGCCACTGGGCTGTTCAGGGCCTGAGTAGAACTTTCCGACCGTCGAGGCACATCCGGCGCTGACCAGACTTACGAACACCAGGCTGAGCGGGAAAAGATATTTGCTGTATTTCATAGGCAACTCCTTGTTAGCGCTGCTTCCTTAGGTAAATCCGTTATTGCAAAGTTCACAGGAAGAGATTACAAATACTTACCAAGAAGAAACAAAGTAAGCGGTGTCCGCTTACTTTGTTTCTTCTTGGTAAAATGCCAATTTTTATCTACCCCCACCCTGTCCCGCCCCCTAAACATGGGGCGGGGACGTACACTGAAATATCATCTTACTAATGAACCTCTTAGTAACCTGTGTATCCTCTATTTAGAAGATGTGTATAGCTGATAATTATTTTTGCCTTGCTGTTTGGCCCGATACATGGCGGTGTCGGCATTCTTGATGAGGGTATTGTTGTCCTCGCCGTCTTTGGGGTAAAAGCTCAGTCCGATGCTGGCCGTGATGGAAAGTTCGTGGCCCTCCACGACAAAGATCTTAGCCAGTGCAGAGATGATCTTTCTGGCTACCCGCGCGGCATCCTGTGGATTGCTTATGTTGACGAGCAGTGAAGTAAATTCATCGCCGCTTAGGCGCGCGACGGTGTCCGCGCTGCGGACACAGTGAGTGAGCCGTTCCCCAACCGCTTTCACTAGTTGATCACCTACAGCGTGCCCCAGTGTGTCATTGATCGTCTTAAAGTTGTCTAGATCAATAAAGAGCACCGCCAGCACCTGCTGCTGCCTCTTCGCTTGCCCCAGGGCCTGGTATAAACGATCCTGAAACAGCAGGCGGTTCGGAAGACCGGTGAGCGGATCGTGATGGGCAAGGTGATGAAAGCGGCGCTCGATGTTTTTTAGTACGGTGATGTCGCTGAAGATCGCCACGTAGTGGGTCACCTTACCCTCGCCATCCTTAATAACAGCGATGTTTTCCCACTCCGGATAGATCTCTCCGTTTTTACGCCGGTTCCAGATTTCACCCCGCCATTGTCCGTGGGAATTGATGGATGCCCACATGTGTTGATAAAATTCTTCGTCCTGGTGGCCCGATTTCAGGATCCGAGGGTTCTTGCCCACGACCTCATCCGCGCTGTAGCCTGTAATAGCAGCGAATGCCGGGTTGACATATTGAATATAACCATCGGCATCGGTAATCATAACACCGTCCAGGATATTTTCCAGAACCCTTACCGCCAATAATGGATTTCCGTTGAGCATCCGCTGCCAGGGTTCGGTTGCCTGCGCGGGTGCTTTCAAGATATTCGGGCCATTTGCCATGATCTTTTTCATAATATCTATACTAACATCCCGGCAGGTACTTGATAAGCATAGTGGGATTACAACTATTCATATCAGCGTCACCTTTTCGAGATAATCCGGCACGCGAACGTTCCAGCGCAAGCGCTCCTCGATACGGTGACGCAGCGCATCCGCCGCAGCGGGCTCGCCGTGGGTGATGAAGGTTTGCCTGGGTGGGGCGTGAAAATGTTTGAGCCAATCGATAATTTCTTCGTAGTCCGCGTGCGCCGAAAGATTGTCCAACGTCGCCACCTCGGCGCGCAGCGGCACATATTCTCCATGTATCTTGATCGCCTCGGCACCGTTCAGCATGGCGGCGCCGCGCGTGCCGCCTGCCTGAAATCCGGCGAATAATATCGTGTTGCGCGCATCCGGCGCGAGCACCTTCAAGTGGTGCAATACGCGCCCTCCCGTGGCCATGCCGCTTGCGGAGATGATGATCATCGGGCCCTTGCGTTCGTTAAGCGCCTTGGATTCCTCGACGCTATTGATGATATGTGCGGTGCGGCACATGGCGTCGCATTGCGCATCGGTCAAGCGGTGTTCGCCGCGATGATTGTGGAAGATGCGTGTGGCGTCCGACGCCATCGGGCTGTTGAGAAACACGGGGATGTCGGGTATCGCACGCGTGGCCTTCAGGAGATGGATATAGTAGAGCAGGGTCTGGGCACGGCCCACCGCAAACGACGGGATCAGTATCGTCCCGCCGCGCTCGACGGTGCGGTGGATGATCTCGGCGAGTTTGATCTGCGGGTCCGCCGGATCGTGGCGGCGGTTACCGTAGGTGGATTCCATCACCAGATAATCCGCCTGGCGTACCATCTCTGGGGCACGCATAATGAGGTCGTTCGGACGCCCCAGATCGCCGGAGAATAACAGTGAAGTCCGTGCGTCCTTTATCAGCGCACAGCCCGAACCCAGGATGTGCCCGTTTGGAATGAGCCGCGCGGACAGACTCCCACCCAGCGCAATATCTTTTTCAAAAGGGATGGGGCTGAACGCCTGCATTGCACGCTCGGCATCTTCCAGCGTATACAACGGCAGTGCAGGGGTGTGTTTGGAATAACCGCGCTTGTTGGCGTACCTCGCCTCTTCCTCTTGCAGATGTCCGCTGTCCGGCAACAGGATGGCGCACAGATCGCGTGTCGCCTCACTGCAATATACCTTGCCGGAAAATCCGTTTTTAATAAGCAACGGCAGATAGCCGCTGTGATCCAAGTGTGCGTGAGTCAGCACGACCGCATCAATCTCAGCGGGATTCACAGGTAGGGGCGCGCGATTTCTCAAGCGCAAGTGCTTGTAGCCCTGGAACAGACCGCAATCCACCAATATTTTTTTTGCACCGGTGCGCACCAGATACTTGGATCCCGTAACGGTGCCCGTCGCTCCCAGAAAGGTGAGTTCCATCATGACCTCATTATAAGAATAAGAACACCCTGTCTAGCCATAGTCTATAGCCGTCCGGAATGTGAAATGCCCCTCACCAGACGAAAGGTAAACCACAACGCCAAACCATAACCCATGATGGCAAACACCGGTATACCGGCTATGCGTGGCCCTGTGCTATTCTGCATGAGTAAGGAAGCAGCGATATAGAGCCCCAGCGTGACCAGCGCCAGCGCCATTCGGTTACTGCTGCGATCCAAGTGCCTTTCCAGATCCTCCAGACCGTGATGACGTACGCGCAGCTCCAGTCCGTCCCTGCGCAGCCGGCGCAGCAATGCGCTCAAGACCGCCGGCATCTCCTGCACCGCCACACCTGATTCATATCTCAGCCGCGCCGTCGCATCACTAAAGCTTGTTTCTCGCAGCGATGTTTGTACTACCTGCTCTGCCTTCCCCAATAATCCATCCATAAGGTTGAAATCCGGATCCAGGCTGCGCACGGTGTTTTCCATCAGGAACATCGCGCGCATCAAGACCAGCAGAGCGTGAGGAACACGGATATTTTGGCCTCTGCCCAGGCGGGTGATCCGCATGAAGGCTTCTGCAAAAGACCAGTCTTTGAAAGGCAGGTGGGCATAGTCTTCAAGCATTTCTTCCAGACCGTGCCGGAATTCGCCGCGATCCAGCTCTCCTCCCAGCATACCTAAATCCAGATAGCTGTCCAACATCCAATCGCTGTCTTGTCTTACAAAGGCCTGCATGAGCGCGGCAAGATTCTTGCGCATGGACCGGTCCAGGAAGCCAACCATCCCGAAGTCATGAAAACAGATGCGGTTATTTTCCGTAATGAACAGATTGCCGGGGTGCGGGTCGCCGTGGAACACGCCCATCACAAAAAACTGGTGCAGATAGGCCTCTACAAAGGCCTGTGCAAGTTGCGGGCCCCTTTCTTTAATGCCCGGATCATCCACTCGCAGCCCGCTGCTCAATTCCTGCACCAGCACGGATTCGGTGTAAAGCTCATCCACCACGGCGGGAATACAGATAGTCTGTGAATCCTTGAACGCTTCCACAAAGCGCCGGACGTTGCGCGCCTCTTGTCTGAAATCCGTTTCCTTGCGCAGATTGGTCCAAATCTCGCTGATAATCTCCAAGGGTTGATACTGTTGCAGAGCGGGTATCAAAACAGTCAAGATGCGTAGCAGGACTTTTAATATCCGCATGTCTTGATCTATCTGGGCCTTGATTCCGGGGCGCCGGATTTTTACGACCGCGAGACGTCCGTCATGCAGGCGCACCTTGTGCACCTGGGCAATGGATGCGGCCGCAAGCGGCGTCACATCAAACTCTGTGAAAAGATTCTCTACACTATTTCCCAGGGCATTTTCTATTTCTTTAATGGCTATATCGCTGGGGAAGGGAGGCACATCATCCTGCAACGCCTGCAGTGCGATAATATAATCGTTGGGCAGCAAATCATGGCGAAGGCTGAGGCCCTGGCCCAATTTAACAAATGAGCCTCCCAACCTTTCCAAGACACGGCAAAATCTTTGCGCGGGAGTGACCTTGGCGGGCCGATGCAGCCACCGCCCCAGCACCCACCCTATCAGGTAGCCGCCTAATACTACGGCGATTTGCATGAGTCTTGCTAAAGACGACATATATCCTTTGCAATCAGCAATTCTTCATTCACGGAGATTACGTAAACTTGTTGCGCTGAGCGGGCCTCGGAGATACAACTCTCCACACCCATCGCCGCCGCGTTGGCCGGCTCATCGAGCATCAGGCCGCACCACTCCATATTTAACAGGATGCGCGCGCGAATCTGCGGCGCATTTTCGCCTATGCCACCGCCGAAAATAATCGCGTCCGCTCCGCCCAATACCGCGAGATAAGCGCCGAGATATTTCCGCGCACGCTGGCAGAAGGCGTTGACGGCAAGCGTCGCCCCCTCATGGCCTTGCACCTCCAGCCGTAACAAT
>JAYUCX010000075.1:0-4048 GCA_043740145.1 Gammaproteobacteria bacterium | reverse complement strand
TACTGGTAGCGCTGCGTACTTAACCAGAGTTGCGCCGGGTTTTTTTTAGCTTCTGTTCTTTCGACTGCGCCTGCGCAAGCATTTCGATGGCGTGCGAGCGCGTTTGCTCGGTGATCTTGACGCCGCCCAGCATGCGGGCGATCTCATCGGCCCGCTCCGCGGAGGATAATTCCTTGAGGCTGATCTGGGTGACGCCTTTGCCGGTCTGTTTGTTCACCTGCAGATGGTGATGGCCTTGGGCGGCGACCTGCGGCAAGTGCGTCACGCAGAGAACTTGTCGGGTTTGGCTCAAGGCGTGCAACTGTTGTCCGACGATCTCGGCGACCGCTCCGCCGATGCCTACATCTACCTCATCGAAGATCAGTGTGGGGATGCGGCCGTTCTGGGCGGTGATGACCTGGATGGCGAGGCTGATGCGCGACAGCTCACCCCCCGAGGCGACCTTGTTGAGCGGCTTCAGGGGCTGACCGGGATTAGCGCTCACCAGAAATTCCACGCGCTCTTTACCCGTCGCCGAGTACTGCTCTTCAGGCAGCGATTCCAGCTTCACCTCAAAACATCCGCCCGCCATGTTGAGTTGCTGCATGGCCGCGGTGACCCGCTCACCCAGCGTGTGCGCCGCCTTGGCGCGGCCTAGCCTGAGCGCCTCGGCCTGCTCCAGATAGGTGCTGCGGTGCTCTGTGATGAACACTTTTAATTCGCCCTGGTGCTGATCGCTGTTTTGTAGTGTGGCGAGTTCTTGAGTGAGGCGAGCAAGCAGGTCGGGCAGCGCTTCAGGGGCGACCTGATGTTTGCGGGCGAGATCGTGAATGCTGCCGAGACGCTGCTCCACCGACTGCAGGCGCTGTGGATCGAGATCGAGTTTATCAAGATAGTGACGCAACTCGTCGGCGGCCTCTCGAATCTGAATCGCGGCGCCCTCGAGAAGTGGAGTTAGCGGATCAAGACGGTGATCCAATCCTTGCATCGCGCCGAGGTCTTTCTGGAGGCTGGTCACGGTGCTGTACAGCGCACCTTCGTCGGCTTCGTAGAGGCGGTCGAGGGCGTTTTGACAAGTGTCCATCAGACGCCCGGCATGAGCGAGACGGCTGAGCTCCTCGTTGAGATCCGTCCACTCGGAAGCGCCCAACTGCAGGGCGGTAAGTTCCTGTACCTGGTGGCGCAGCAACTCCCCGCGCGCGCGGTCTTGTGCGGTGCTGCGCTCCAGTTCGGCCAGTTCTTTAACCGCCGCTCTCCAGTGCTGATGGAGAGCGGCCACTTCATTGAGTAACGCGGCGTGGCCGGCATAGTCATCGAGCATCTGGCGCTGCATCTCGTTGCGCAGCAGGGACTGGTGTTCGTGCTGGCCGTGGATATCCACCAGCATTTCACCTAATTCCTGTAAGGATTGCAAGGTGACGGGGTTGTCGTTGATATAGCCGCGGGAACGGCCTTCCTGGGTGATCGAGCGGCGCAGAAGACACTCGTCATCGGCCTCGATGTCGTGTTCCGTAAGCCAGTGTTTGACAGCCGGCAGCGCACCGATATCAAACACGGCGCGGATTTCGGCGCGTTCGCTGCCGCTGCGAACCACCGTGCTGTCGGCGCGGTCCCCCAGTGCCAGATTCAGCGCGTCTATGAGGATGGATTTACCCGCGCCGGTCTCGCCGGTGAGCACGGTGAGGCCGCTGCCGAAGTCCAACTCCAGGCGCTCGATCAGCGCAAAATCACGGATGGCGATGTGGGTGAGCATGGCTGCGAAAAAGGCTTATAGCTGACCGCCCCAGTGCAGCTTCGCCCGCAGAATCGCGTATGGGTCATGGTTGGCGGGGTGGAGCAGGCGTATCGGCTGGTCCTTCTTTTGGATCTTTATGAGGTCGCCGGGTGCGAGATTTAGAGTGATCTGGCCGTCGCAGGTCACCTGCGCGTGCGAGCGAGTGCTGTCTTTCACCACGATCTCGATCTGGCTACCGCCTTGTACCACGATGGGCCGGTTGCTCATCGTGTGGGGACAGATCGGCACCAGAACGATGGCGTCCAGGGCGGGGTGCAGGATTGGCCCGCCGCTCGACAAGGCATAGGCCGTGGAACCGGTGGGGGTGGCGATAACGATGCCGTCGGAACGATGGTTGTTGACGAACTGGCCGTTGATGTAGGTGTCAAGTTCGATCATGCGCGCCACATTCCACTTGTGCACGACGGTGTCGTTGAGAGCGTCGCTTTGGCTGACACACTTTCCGTCGCGCAGGATCTCCGTGTGCAGCAGGATGCGCTCCTCCTGCAGATAGTGGCCGTCCAGGATTTCGTCCAGCCTTACCAGCATCTCGCTCGCCGAAAGATCCACCAGAAAGCCGAGCCGGCCAAGGTTGATCCCCAGTAAGGGGATAGAATAGCCGACCAGCGCGCGCGCGGCGTTGAGCAGGGTGCCGTCACCGCCCACCACAATCACCAGGTCGCAGGAGGCGCCCATGGTCGAAAGTGAGGCCGTCTCGAGGCCGTGGTCAGGCACCCGATTTGCGGTGCCCTCTTCTAACCACACCTTGATAGCCCGGTGTTTTAGGTAACTGCTGAGCGTCTTGAGGGTATCCCCAACGCTGGAATCGCCGTACCGGCCTATCAGGCCTACACAGTTGAATGGTTGTCCCATTTTTCCTATCCGTTTTTTATATTCAAGTTAGCACATAGCCTCATTTTCAGCTATATCTTATTTGACGGGGAATAGCCATGGAATGCCCGGTTATTGACGGCCAGGGAGGGGGTTGGTAATTTGGCTTAGCACTCTCGCCCTGAGACTGCTAAAATAGATTAGGTATTAACCGTGGCAACTCAACATATCATCAGTGAACGTGCCCAACTGCTTTTGAAGGCGTTGGTCGGGCGTTATATACGCGAGGGGCAACCCGTCAGCTCGCGCGCGCTGGCGCGCGACACCGGCATGGACATCAGCGCCGCGACCGTGCGCAATGTCCTGGCCGATCTGGAGGATCTCAATCTGATTACCTCGCCGCACGTCTCGGCGGGGCGTATCCCCACGGTTCAGGGGTATCGCTTTTTTGTGGACAGCTTGATTACGATCCAGTCTCTGGGCCAGGGCGAGGTGGAGACCTTCAAACATCAGCTCGACCCGAACAAGGATACACAGGACCTGTTGGAGACCGCGTCGAGTTTGTTGTCGGAGGTCACCCAGCTTGCCAGCGTGGTGATGTTGCCGCGCCGCGAGCATGTGACGCTGCGCCAGGTCGAGTTTCTGCCATTGTCGGAGCAACGGGTGCTGGTCATCCTGGTGACCAATGAGCGTGATGTGCAGAACCGGATCATTCAGACCGAGCGTCAATACAGCGCGAACGAGCTGCAGCACGTGGCCAACTATCTGAATGCGGGCTTTGCCGGTCAGGATGTCTTTAGCGTGCGCGAGAACCTGCTGAAGGACCTGCATGAGACCCGCGAGCACATCAATCAATTGATGCTGATGGCGGTGGAGATGACCGAAAAGGGCTTTCCAAGCGTCCCCCAGGCGGGCGATTATCTGATGGGCGGCCAGGCGAATTTGTTGAACCTGCCGGAGATGTCGAGTGTGGACAAGCTACGGCAGTTGTTTGAGGCCTTCAATCACCGCCGCGACATACTGCATTTGCTGGATCAGTGCCTCAACGCACGTGGGGTGCAGATTTTTATCGGGGCGGAGTCGGGCCACGAATCCTTACAAGAGTATAGTGTGGTCACCTCGGCCTATGAGGCGGATGGCAAGGTAGTAGGGGTGCTGGGCGTGGTGGGGCCGACGCGCATGGTCTATGAGCGCATCATCCCGGTGGTGGATACCACCGCCAAGTTACTGAGCGCGGCCTTGAATCTGGCCTAGGGAAGCTCTGAATAAGTCCGTCCAGGACTTCTCAGAGCACGAAAAGCAAAAACGTGGTTTTTGCTTTTCTTCATTTTACAAACACTTCCGTGTTTGTAAAATGGCGGTGCGTCCCTGCACCGCAGGAACCTCTGACTTAATCAGAGGTTCCTTAGCCAGATCTTATTTCCGTCACGTCATTATATGGAATATGGAGAGTGTCTATGGAGA
>JAYUCX010000074.1:0-9567 GCA_043740145.1 Gammaproteobacteria bacterium | reverse complement strand
GCTTCTCCATCGGGGCGGGCAGCGGGCCGAACAACTGCACGCCCTTCGTCAGCAGCGGCTCCGCTTCCGCACGGGCCTGCTGTAAGAAGGTCTCCGGGGCGCTGCGGCTCACCGCCTCGGCGCGCAACAAGGCCATTAGGCTGTACGGCGGTAGGCCCGCTGCCCGTCGTTCTTCGAGGGCGGCCGTGGCAAAGGCGTGATAACCGCGCGTCAACAGGGTTTGCAGAAGAGGATGATCGGGGTGATGGGTTTGTATCACCACCGCGCCGGGCTTGTCGCTGCGGCCCGAGCGCCCGGCAACTTGGATTATCGTCTGCGCCATTCTTTCGCTGGCATGAAAATCCACGCCGTACAGGCCTTGATCGGCGTCGAGGATGGCGGCCAGCGTCACGTTCGGAAAGTGATGGCCCTTGGCCAGCATTTGCGTACCGATGAGGATTTGACTGCGACCGCTGTGAACGCCGTCCAGCATTTCCTGCAAGGAACCCTTGCGGCGGGTGCTGTCGCGGTCTATGCGGATCAGTCCGGTGTTTGGGAAGTGCCGCGCCAGTATTTCTTCCGCGCGCTCCGTGCCGTGGCCCAGGGGGCGCAACGCTGTTCCCGCGCAATCCGGACACTGCTGTTCGGCGGCGCGCTCGGCCCCACAGTGGTGACAACGCAGCAGGCGCCGCTGTTGATGCAACACCATGCGCACCTCGCAACGCGCGCAGCGCGCCACCCAGCCGCAGCGGTCGCAGATCAGGGTCGGGGCATAGCCGCGCCGGTTCAGAAACAGCAGCACCTGTTCGCCACGCTCAAGGTGTTGCCGCATCAGGCTGAGCAGCGGCTGCGACAGCACCCCATCGGCGGGCGCGCGCCGCCTGTCCACCACCGTGACTTCGTTATGTTGAGCGACAGCGGTACGCTCCGGTAACACCAGCCGCCGGTAGCGGCCCTGCTCGGCGTTATAGAGACTTTCCAGCGCGGGGGTCGCCGAACCGAGCATAATAGGGATGCCCAAGCGCTGCGCACGCAGCACCGCGACATCGCGGGCATGATAGCGAAACCCCTCCTGTTGTTTGTAGGAGAGGTCGTGCTCCTCATCCACCACAATCACTCCCAGCCTGCTCATCGGCGTGAACACCGCCGAACGGGTGCCCAGCACCACAGCCGCCTCGCCGCTTCGCGCCATCAGCCAAGCCTTGAGCCGTTCCTGATCGGTGAGGCCGGAGTGCAGCACCGCCACCGTGGTCGCTCCCGGCATCCTGCCTCCTGCGACACTAGTACGTCCCGGTACGTCGCTGTTAAAACGTTCGGTGAAGCGCTCCACCAATTGCGGGGTGAGGCCGATCTCGGGCACCAGCACCAGTGCCTGACGGCCGGCGGCGATGACCTGCTCGATGATACACAGATACACCTCCGTCTTGCCGCTGCCGGTCACGCCGTCCAGCAAAAAGGCCTGAAACCCTTGGGCCGCACTGATGGCTTCTACTGCTTGCCGTTGGGCTGGGTTCAGTAGTGGCGAAACGGGTGAGGAGTGAGGGGTGAGGGGTGAGGCGTTAGGGGCCTGTGAGGGGTGAGGAGTGAGGAGTTTAGAAGCCAGTGAGGAGTGAGGGGTGAGGAGTGAGGAGTAGTCATACCCCACGACTAACGCCTCACCTGCTTCTAACGCCTCACTCCTCACTCCTAACACCTCACCTGCCTTTAACTCACGCCTCACCCGTATCTGGGCCGGGCGGCCCTGGCGCAACGGCGCGGGCAAGGCGCTCGCAATCACCTCGCCGATGGGGTGCTGATAATAACTGCTCGCCCACTGCAACAGATCGAGCTGATCCGCGGGCAACAGGGGCTCCTTATCCAGTACGCTCAGCACCGGCTTGAGGCGGTGGGAGGCAATCCGGCTGCCCTGGACGACCGCCATCACCACGCCCACCGTGGTGCCGCGGCCAAAGGGTACCTTGACCCTCACGCCTCTTACCAGGCTCACAGAGTCGTCCCCCTTGGGGGGTAAATAGTCAAAAGTATGACGCAACGGAGCAGGCACGGCGACCTGCACTATGGTCAATGAGCGAGGCATTACCGGCCGGAATCGCCCGCCCGGAGACACCGTGGGCGGGGATCGAGTTGGGCGATTTGGTTGAGGAGTTTCGTGGCCAAAATTAGCTAAGTTTATGTGTAACCAACAGATTAATCTTTATCCACAAAAACTGTGGATAACTCTGTGGAAGACACGGGGTAATATTTTGCCAAGCCGCGCCATCGTTAGCTTTGTAACAGAATGGACATAATTTATACTGTTCTATAATGATTATGTAAATCAATAAGTTATAAATACAAGGCCGGACTTCTGGCGCTGGCTTGTGATCATTGCGTGAAGCGGACGTTGGACTGTGTACAAGCAAGCCCTGCGCCGCCTCAGGAAAGCGCATAGACACTAGCTTTTGAGCCTATAAGCCTGGCTTTGCCTCAACCCGCTAGGAAAGTGACAAGTAACCCTTTTCATATGCCCCCTCCTCACTCAGCTTGATGACCGCCGCCAAAGGCGCCCGGTGCATGGGGCGTCCATCCATCGGGCTGCGCGGTGCCCGCCGGATCCCGACCAAGGGAAACACCGTCAAATCTATAGCGACATCTCCGGCCATGAATCTGTAGGTGGGAAACGCTTGGGGCGGCGCCACACTATCCGGCCGCAACCACCGTTCCCCGGTTTGAAACGGGATCCCCTCCTGCATGAGGAAAAAACCGACCTCCTCCATGCTGTCCGTGAACAGGTGCAGATTGACATCCGAATGCTCGCCGGCCGTGCCGCTCAGTACCGATCCGACCAGGCGGGGCTGAAACGCCTCGAACACGCCCATGAAGTGTTGGGCCGCTGCACGTAGCTGCTTGAGCCGCTGTGGCTGGCTGGCGGCCTTGAACAGGCGCTGATAGTCCTGGAGGGCCTCTTCGATCTCCTGATTGCTCGGCATGTTGCGGGTATCCGGCGCACCTAATTGCTGGGCCGCCTTGCGTTTGGCGGCGTAATAATCGGCGATGCCGTGCTCCGCCATGAGCCGCGCCGCCTCTAGGGCGATGTACTGCCGCATCCGCTTGTCGCGCTGATGGATAGTCATATACATCCTCTGCGGTGATATTTTATAAATCTCAAAGCACACACTCAAAACAAAAGTTCCAATCCGCCGGCCATGCCCCCCGCGGCGGCTCCCGTACCCGACTGCTGTAGGGGCAATTGGCCGTTCATAAAGAATTCAGGCACACCATCGGGATCATTGTCGGCGACGAGCAGTCCGGTCACCGGGTTGATACGTGCAGTGACGATGCCGGGCGGCTGGGGCAAGACACTCTCCGGCATATCCTTGAGGGCCTCCCTCATGAAGTCCATCCACATCGGCAGGGCGGCATGGCCGCCGGTCTCCTGATCGCCCAACGGGGTATGGTTATCGAAGCCGACCCAACTGACTGCTACCAGTCCGGGGGTGAAGCCCGCGAACCAGGCGTCACGCTGTTCGTTGGTGGTGCCGGTCTTGCCCGCGATATCACCGCGTTTGAGTGCCAGCGCCTTGCGGCCCGTGCCCTTGCGGATGACATCCTGCAACATAGAGGTCATGAGGTAGGCATTCTCGGCACTGATGACACGGGGCGCACTGCGGCCGCCCGCACCGGGCGCTGCTATGGGTGCAACAACGGCATTCTGCGTTGCCGGCGGCGTGCCTCCCTCTTCGGCGCGGATGTCCGCCTGCAACTGATCCTCAAGGCCGACGGGCGTCGCCTCGACGGGGCCGGGGGCGGTCGCTCCCGGCGTCCTGCCTCCCGCGACACTAAGCCCTCCCTGGCTGGCGCAGTCCTGACAGGCCGTCAGGGGCTGGGCCTGCACCAAAATCTTTCCCTCCGGGTCCTCAATACGCTCGATGAAATACGGCTCCACCCGATAGCCGCCGCTGGCGAAGACGCTAAAGCCCTTCACCATCTCCAGCGGGGTAGCGACACCGCTGCCCAGCGCCAGCGACAAACCTTGCGGCAGCCGGTCGGACTTGAACCCGAAGCGGGTGATATAGTCTCGGGTGTAATCTATCCCCAAGGCGCGCAGTACCCGGATCGAGACCAGGTTGCGCGACAACGCCAAGGCCTTGCGCAGCGGGATCGGGCCGAGGAAATCCCGGCCATAATTTTCGGGGCGCCAGTCTTCGCCCAGACTCCCCCCCCCGACGACCACCGGGGCGTCGTTCACCATCGTCGCGGGGGTAAACCCCTTCTCCAGAGCGGCGGAATAGACAAACGGCTTGAAACTGGAACCCGGCTGGCGGTCGGCCTGAATGGCGCGGTTAAAGCTGCTTTGATAAAAATCCAACCCCCCGACCAACGCGCTGATGGCACCGTTGTTGGGGTTGAGCGCGACGAACGCCCCCTGCACGGCGGGTACCTGCGCCAAGCGCCATTTACCCTCCGGCAGCGGCTGGACGCGCACGATGTCGCCCACCACCAGGATCTCCGCCGCCGACTTAGGGCTCGGTCCCATGCGGTTCTCGTCGACATAAGGCCGCGCCCAAGACATCGCCTCCCAGGGCAACTCGATTTCCCCCTTATTGGAGAGATACGTGCGCGCGCTCTTGCCCTCGACCTTGACCACCAGCGCCGCCGGCAGCCCACCGATCTCCACTTGCTCCTGCAGGATCTCAGCCCACTGTTCAGGCCCGGTCCCCGCCGGCAGATCAACATGGGGTAGCGGCTTCCGGTAGCCGTGGCGGGTATCATATTCGATCAACGCGGCGCTTAGCGCGGCATTGGCAGCCGTTTGCAGGCGAGGCTCCATGGTCGTGTAGACCTTATAGCCGCCGGTATAGGCTTCCTCACCATAGCGCGCGACCATCTCGGCGCGCACCATCTCCGCCATATAAGGCGCCCCCACGGCGATAACCTGTATGTGGCGCCTCGCGGTCTCGGTTTCGGCGAGGGCCGCGCGGTAGGCGTCGTCCTTCAGAAAACCCAGGCCGTACATACGCTCCAGGATGTAATTGCGCCGCTCGGTAGCACGCGCCAGGTTGACGATCGGATTGTACTTGGAGGGAGCCTTGGGTAACCCGGCGATCATCGCCATCTGCGCCACGGTCAGCTTGTCTATAGTCGTACCGTAATAAAACTGCGCGGCGGCAGCCACCCCATACGCGCGGTTGCCGAGGTAGATCTTGTTCAAATAGAGTTCCAGGATTTCCGGCTTGCTGAGCTCGCGCTCAATCTTGAGGGCGAGCAGAATCTCCATGAGCTTGCGCAGATAGGTCTTCTCACTGCTGAGAAAGAAATTACGCGCCACCTGCATGGTGATGGTGCTGCCACCCTGCTTTTTTTCGCCGGTCATCAGCAACTGGCTGGAGGCGCGCAGCAGGCCGCGGTAATCCACGCCGGGGTGTTCATAAAAGCGGTCGTCCTCGGCGGCCAGCACCACCTGCAGGAGCAGCGGCGGAACTTGTTCGATCTTCACCGGGATACGCCGCACCTCGCCGAACTCGGCCATCAGGCTGCCGTCGCGGGCATAGACGTGGAGCGGCACCTGCAGGCGCACGTCCTTTAAGTTGGCGATGGATGGGAGCTGCGGTTCCAGATATAAATAACCGAGCGCCGCAGCGATAACGGCCAAGGTAAACACCCCGAACAGGGTGGCGAGGACAAAACCGGCTGCCTTAAAGAATATGTTCATAATGACGAGGCCGAGCCTCGGGCATGGCCGCCTGGGAGTGACCCATTATGGCAAAAAATTAGTTGATTTTTTATTTTAATCGCTTATAGTTAAGAACGGTAGTTAATAAATTAGACTATATATAGCATGTAACTATGGGTATAACATAGGAAAAATCGGGTGCCACTCTTCTTTCAAAAAGCGCCAACTATCCTAGGGTTAGATATTAGCTCTACCGCTGTAAAACTGCTAGAGCTAAGCCGCAGCGGGGATTGTTACAAGGTAGAGAGCTATGCCGTGGAGCCTCTCGCGGCAGGCGCCGTCGTTGAAAAAAACATCGTCAACATCGAGGCCGTGGGGGCCGGTATCAGCCGTGCGGTCAAGCGCGCCCGTACCCGTGCCAAAAATGCCGCGGTAGCGGTGTCGGGCTCGGCGGTTATCACCAAGACCATCTATATGCCCGCCGGCTTGACCGACGAGGAAATGGCCACCCAGATCGAACTGGAGGCTAGCCAATACATCCCGTATCCCCTGGAAGACGTGAATCTGGATTTTCAGGTATTAGGCCCCGCACCGCGCGATCCCAACATGGTTGAAGTTTTTCTGGCCGCCTCGCGCAGTGAAAACGTGGACAGCCGTGTCGCGGCGATTGAGCTGGGCGGGCTCACCACCAAGGTGGTGGACATCGAGGCCTATGCCGCAGAACACCTCATCTCTCTGCTCGGCCAGGCCCTGCCCAAGGGCGCGAACCAAGTCATCGCCGTGGTGGACCTCGGCGCGACCACCAGCCGCATCCATGTGCTCGACAAGCTCAAACTCGTCTACAGCCGCGAACAGAGCTTCGGCAACAAGCAGCTCATCGAGGCGATGCAGAGCCATTACGGCCTGAGCCCTGAGGAGACCAGCAAGGCCATCAGGCAGGGCGGCGGCGGGCTGCCCGCTGATTACGCCAGCGGGGTGCTGGAACCCTTCAAAGAGGCGGTCGCCCAACACGTCAGCCGCTCTTTGCAGTTCTTTTTGTCCTCCAGCCCCTACCATAACATGGACCATATCCTGCTCGCCGGTGGCACTGCCTTGCTGCCCGGGCTCGCGGCCCTGGTCGAGAGCACCACCGGCACCCCGACCTCGGTCGCCAACCCGTTTACCGGCATGACCCTCGCCTCGCAGATAGACGCCAAAGCCCTCAAGAGCGACGCGCCGATCCTGCTCACGGCCTGCGGGCTCGCCATGCGGAGCTTTCGAGGCATGAACACGCGCATTAACCTGCTCCCCTGGCGCGAGGCCCGGCGCAAAGAGAGCGAGCGGCAATTCATGTCCATCGGCATCGGTGCCGTGGTGCTGGCCGGCGTGATCATTGCCTACGCGCATATCCATATCGGCGCCCTCATCAGCAACCAGGAGGGCCGCAACCAGATCCTCAACCAGGAAATCGCGCAACTGGATACCAAGATCAAGGAGATCCGGAGCCTCGACACGCAGCGCTCCAACCTGCTCGCGCGCATGAATATTATCCAACAGCTCCAGACTAGCCGGCCGCTCACCGTGCATCTTATGGACGAGTTAATCAAGAACCTGCCGGAGGGTGTGTATTACACCAGCGCCAAGATGCAGGGCAACGCCTTGACCCTGGAGGGCATCGCCCAGTCCAACGCGCGGGTATCGGCCCTTATGAAAAATCTCGATGATTCGCCGTGGCTGGAGAACCCGGTCCTGAATGTGATCGAGACCAACGAGAAGGACAAGGTACGCACCACCCGCTACACACTGCGGGTGACGCAAACCCAGCCGGGCCAGGAAAATCAATCCAAAGAGTCCGCTAAAGCGGATCAGGCGGCCAAGCCATGAATCTTTCCGATTTTAATAATCTGGACTTTCAGAATATCGGCGGTTGGCCGCCGGCGGCCAAGGGTGTCGCCATCGGTGTGGTCTGTCTGGTGATTCTGGGGGTGGGCTACTGGTTCGATACAAAAGGCCAGTGGGAGGCGCTGGAACAGGCCAGGGCCAAGGAACAGGAGCTTAAACAGTCTTTCGAAACCAAGCAGGCCAAGGCCGTCAATCTGGACACCTACAAGCAGCAATTGGATGAAATGAACGCCTCCTTCGGCCTGATGCTGCGGCAACTGCCGAGCAAGGCGGAGGTCGCGGACCTGCTGGTGGACATCTCCCAGACGGGGCTGGCCAGCGGGCTGGAATTCGAGTTGTTCAGCCCCAAGGACGAGACGCCCAAGGATTTTTACGCCGAGTTGCCGATCAACATCCGCGTCACCGGCAATTACCATCAATTCGGCGCCTTTGTTAGCGGTGTGGCGGCGCTGCCGCGCATCGTCACGATGCACGATATCGCCATACATCCCCCGCAAGACGCTCAGCAAAATCAGGACAAGAACGACAAACTGGTCATGGAGCTCGTCACCAAGACCTATCGCTATCTCGAGGAGGGCGCCGTCCAGACTGGCGCAGATAAAAAGAAGGGGGCCAACCCGTGAGCTGCCGCATCGCCCTGGGTGTCGCGTTGCTCGGCGGTCTGTTGGCGGGCTGCGGTAACAATACCGAGGATATGCAAAGCTATATCGAGCAGGTGAAGGCGCGCCCCAGGGGTCCCATCGAGCCGATGCCGATCATCAAGCCTTACGAGACCTTCGCCTACACCGTTACCCATCTGCGCGACCCCTTTACGCCGCCGGTGGTCCCAGACGAATCGCGGACGCAGACCGCGGGCGACGGGCTCAAACCGGACGTTAGCCGTCCCAAGGAGGCGCTGGAAGAATTCCCCCTCGACGCCCTCCGTTTGGTGGGCTCGCTGGAGCGTGGCGGCGGTAAATGGTCCATCGTGAAGGCGCCCGATGGAGCCATCCACCGCGTCCAGCCCGGCAATTATCTGGGACAGAACAACGGCAAGATCACACGCATCTCGGACGAACTCATCGAGTTGACTGAAATCGTAGAAGATGGGCAGGGGGGCTGGATAGAACGGCAAGCCTCTTTGGCCTTAAGCGAGGAATCAGCAGGGGAGCAAAAGAAATGAATATGAGGTGCCCATGAATAATTCTGCTGCAGAAAACAACCGCCCGGCACGCTGGGCGCTCTACTACGTATCTCTACTGATCAGCCTGTGGCTGCCGAGTGCCTGGGTGCCTGCGGAGGAAACCGCCCCCGGCGCCAACACGCTGCAGGACATCAGTTACACATCGCTCCCCGGTGACCGCGTTGAGATCAAGCTCACCCTGTCAGGCCCGCCGGCGCAGCCGATCAGCTTCACCATAGATAATCCGGCGCGCATCGCCCTGGACTTCCCCAACACCACGCTGGGGCTGGCGCAAAAGAGCCAGCAGATCGGGGTGGGCATCGCCCGCAGCATTAACGCGGTAGAGGCCAAAGGGCGCACCCGCATCGTGTTGAATCTGGTTCAGTTGGCGCCGTATGAAACCCGTATCGAGGGCAACAGCGTCTATCTCACCCTGGGCGGCAGCGCGGGCGGTGAAGCGCCCGCCACCGCGGTGGCGCAGACCGCCCCTGCGGCTCAACCCGCCGCCACAGCACGCCCGCGGGCAAGCGCCCCGGCCGGGCGCGGTTTGGAAAATATTGACTTCCGGCGCGGTGAAAAGGGCGAGGGCCGCGTGGTTGTCACCCTGTCGGATCCCGCCACCGGCGTGGACATCCGAGAACAGGGCGGCAAGATCCTGGTGGACTTCGCCAACAGTTCGTTACCCGAATCCCTGGAGCGCCGCCTCGATGTGACCGATTTCGCCACCCCGGTAAAGACCGTGGAGACCAGCACCCGGGGTAAAAACGTTCATATGGAGATCACGCCCAGCGGCGAATATGACCACCTCGCCTACCAGGCCGGCAATCTCTACACCATCGAGGTGAAGCCGCTCACCAAGGCCGAGCAGGAGGCCGCGAAGAAGGAGAAGCTC
>JAYUCX010000073.1:0-4092 GCA_043740145.1 Gammaproteobacteria bacterium | reverse complement strand
GCAGCAATTCAAGCAACTGCGCCCAGTCCTGCACCTCGAGGTAGACTCTCATCAGGAGCTTCAACACGTGGCTATGCTGTGGAGAGATCTGGCGCAGGTGTCTTAAGGTGGCGAGCGCCTGTTCGATCTGATGGTGACTCAATTGCAGTTCGGCCTGGGTGAGCCCCACGGCGATGTCCGCATCCGGGGCGCTTTCCAGGGCGAGGCGCAGATAATTATCGCGCCGTTCAGGCGCACCCTGCCGCTGTGCCGCGCGTGCCGCGGCAAGGTAGCCTAACAGGGGGGCCTCGCTGTGAGCAATGTATTTGAGCAGGCTTTTCTCAGCCGCTTCCCATTTACCTTCTTCGAGCAGGGTCAGGCCACGAGTGAGCGCCAGTCGTCCCTTATGCGCCAGCCGCTCCCGCCGCCAAGCCTGCATGCGGCGCGGCAGAGTCAAGGTTTTGATGATAAAACGGGTGAGGATGTACAGCACTGCAAAACCGAATAACGTCAAAATGATAAAAAAAGTGAGTGTGGTTTCGGCGCGCCATGGCCCACGTCCCAGCACCACGTAGCCTGGGTCGTTTTGTATCAGCAACGCCGCCACCGTGGCGAGAAAGAACACGACAATTGAGGTGATGAGCACTCTCATGGCGTGATGACCTCTGCTGCGCCAGGTTGGCCGGCGTTGTTATGTTGGGGCTCGTCCTCTGCGGGCGCGCTATCCCGCCGGATATGCGCCTGCAGCAACTGCAGGGAGAGCGAGACGGGTGGCAGGTATGGTTGTAGCTCGGTTTGCTCCAGTTCCGTAATGCGGGTGAGCATGGATTGGACAGGCTGAGCCTCCGTGTCGAAATGGGCGGTGAGCAGAGTGCGGATGGAGCGCAGACCATCGCGGAAGATTCGGGTGTTGCCTTGCAGCAGGGCGAATCGGGCGGTGGCGAACTCCAGGCGCAGATTTTGCCGCAGGATAAATTCTTCATTAGGCGACAGCAACGGTGAGGATCCTTTTATCCCATGGCGGATAATGATGAGACCGTTAATATCATCCCACAGCTTGCCCAGCGCCTCGCGCCAGCCACGCGGCTCGGACTTTGCGGGAGTGGAAGTGGCGCCGGTGGACTGACGGCCGGACAAGGGTAAATCGGTTACTTCCTCGCTCATTTCGGTGAGTGTCCGCGCCAGTTTTCCCAAATCAGGCATCTTGACGGACAGCAGGCTATCGAGATCTTCCTTCAATTTCACCCGAATCTCGGAGGCGGCCGGGTCGCTGCTTTCCTGCAGACGTTGATCGGCCAGGCCGAGGGCTTGTAGCGCGCCCGGCAAGTCACGTTCCAGGCCCAGCCGGTGATTGGCGATACGCACCAGATATTCAGCCTCGGCCACGGCCTGGCTCGCGCCCTGTCGGCGTAATTGAGCATGTAGCGCGGCGAGCGAGGTTTGCAGGGTGCGTTGTTCACCCTGCAGGGCCTTCAGGCGAGCGGTAACCTGCTCGGAGATGTCTTGTTTGAGATGCTGATTGTCTTCGCGCAGGGCGGTAATCTGTTGCTCGGTTGCGGCCGAACGCAGGTTGCTGAGTTGCTGGGCATCGGTGAACGCACGCCAGGTGAGGTAACTTCCTGCAGCCGCCGCAATAGCAAGTACCACGGCCAGTAAGGTGAATAACGTGAGTAACCCTCTTCCCCTGGTTTTTTGAGGTAGAGGAGCGGCCTGTTCTGCCTCGGCGCTGGGCTCTTGCGGCGGAGTCGTGTCATTCATGCCGTTGTTCTCGTTTTGACCAAATCCTCGATCGCCTCGGCCAACCCCGCATCGCTGGCCTGTTTTACCATCGCTATCGGCCCGGCAAAGCCCAGCCTGCGGGCATGTTCAATGTTACGCTCACTCATCACCACCAACGGGGTGGCCAGTAGGCTGTTCCGGACAGCGGGTCCCGCCAACTCTAATAGATTAACCAATCCTGTGTTGCTCGTCACGCTGATAACGCCCACTTTACCACGTCGTAACTCATCGTGCAGTTCGCCTGGGTCGGTCGCCGGTCTGGCCCGCCGATACACCTCCGCATAGACCACGTTGGCGCCGCGTTGCCGCAGGGTATCGGCCAACAACTCGCGGCCACCCTCGCCGCGGAAGATCACGATGTTCTTGCCGCGCACCTGCTGCATCTCAGGCAGGGCCAGCAGGGCCTCGCTGCTGGATTGTTCGCGCGGGCAGAGATCGGGGCTCCTGCCGTACTTTTGCAGTGCCTTGGCGGTGCCCTCACCCACGGTGACGAGCCGCAGCCGGGAGGGCAACGGCCTCCGCGCTGTTATCATCGGCAACGCCTTGTGCACGGCATTGGCGCTGATGAAGATCGCCATATCGAACTCATCCAGCCGCTCGATGAGCGCGTGCACCGGGCCGGTGTCTTCGGTATCTTGAATTTCCAGCACTGGAAACAGGATGACCTTTCCGCCCCTGCTTTCGATCAGTGCGTGTAGACCCTGCGCCTGATGCGCGGGGCGTGTCACCACCACCGTGATGCCGGCGAGGGGAAGGGATGCACCCCCATTTTTCAAACACCCCCAGTGTTTGAAAAATGTAGAAAAGAAAAAATCACATTTTTTGCTTTTCGCGCTGAAAAGGCCATGGATGGACTTTTTCAGCATTCTATTGGCCCTTTTCGGCGAAACGTTCATCGGCGTAGACATCGCGCAGGATGGCGCGCGCGCCGCGCTCCAATAAGTCCTCGGCCAATGCTTTCCCCAGCTTTACCGCTTCCTTTTCATCGCCGCTGATCGTGCCGCGCACCACCTCGCTGCCGTCCGGCCTGCCTACCAAACCGCGCAGGGTCAGCACACCGTTATGAATTTCCGCGTAACCCGCGATGGGCACCTGACAGCCGCCCTGCAATCCCTCATTCATGGCGCGTTCGGCGCGCACGCACGTGTCGGTGACGGGATCATGCAGAACGTTAATCAAGTCATGCACACGCGCATCGTTGCTGCGGCATTCAATGCCGATGGCCCCCTGGCCTATCGCAGGCAGGCTGATATCGGGTTCCAGATAGTGCGTGATGCGATCCGCAAATCCCAACCGCACCAGCCCCGCCACGGCAAGGATGATGGCGTCGTAGTCGCCGTTGTCGAGTTTCTTCAAGCGCGTATTCACATTGCCGCGCAGTGAGGTAATGCTAAGGTCGGGACGGCGGGCATGCAACTGAGTCTGGCGCCGCAGGCTGGATGTCCCCATGTGCGCGCCTTGCGGCAAATCCTCCAGCCGCGCATAACGATGGGAGACAAAGGCGTCGCGCGGGTCTTCGCGTTTGCCGATGACCGGCAAGTGGAGACCCTCGGGAAACTTGACCGGCACGTCTTTCATGGAGTGCACCGCGATATCAGCGCTGCCATCCAGTAGACATTGCTCCAATTCCTTTACAAACAAGCCTTTGCCGCCGACCTTGGCGAGCGGGGCATCGAGCAGCTTGTCGCCTTGCGTGCTCATGCGCACCAGTTCGATCCGGAGAGCCGGGTGGGCCGCCATCAAACGATCACGGATGTGTTCAGCCTGCCACACGGCAAGCGGACTTTTACGCGTGGCGATACGCAGAATATTAGCGGGCATAGTACGGGGTGAGAGTAAATTAAAACGCTTATGCTACTCTCTAGCAGGCTGTTGAAAAAGCCCTTCCATGGGCTTTTTCAACGCGCAAAGTGAAAAATGTCATTTTCGCTTTGCTGCATTTTTCAAACACATACAGCGTGTTTGAAAAATGGCGGCCCATCCCTGGGCCGCTAACAGGCTGTTTTTCAACAGCCTGTTAAATCAGAACCTTCTTAAGGAAGCTCTGAACAAGTACTTCTGTCCCATTTTCGTCATTCCGGCGGAAGCCGGAATCCAGCGATTTCAATGGGTTTCCCGGATGCCGGCTTTCGCCGGAATGACGAGAAAAGAACTTGTTCAGAGGTTCCTTAAGGCTTCTGTAGCCGCTTCAGAAATACCCGCATCTCCTTCGCGGCCTGCACATCCCCCTTTTCGTCAGCGGCCCGAATGCCATCCTCGTAAGCCGCGATCGCGTCCTGTATGCGACCGGTGTCCGCCAGTGCCTGGCCGAGGTGCTTCCAGGCGGCGGAATAT
>JAYUCX010000072.1:0-4109 GCA_043740145.1 Gammaproteobacteria bacterium | reverse complement strand
ACATCCAGCGCGCGTACTTTGCCGTCTTCCATAATTTTGCCCTTACCGATGGCCATGATTTCACCTTGATCAGGCTTTTCCGCGGCGCTATCGGGAATCACGATACCGGACGCGGTCTTGCGTTCTTCTTCCAGCCGCTTGACAATAACGCGGTCGTGCAATGGACGAATTTTCATTGTTGCTTCTCCTGACAATTGAGTGGTTGATACCCGGTTTCTCGAATTACCAATAAACACGGGCGGAAAAAAGCAGTGCGCGATGTTTGCGACCACTAAAAAACGGGGCAAGGGCGCTATGTTAGCACTCTCACCTGTCGAGTGCTAATAATAGGGGCTGATTGTTGAAATTTCAAGGCGAGTTAAAAAATATTTGTCGTTTGGGGCGTTTATGAGTGCGAAGCCGACCGTTGTGTCAAGACACCTCCGTGCCCAGAAAATGAAATCAAATCACCCAATGTGCTGAGAGAACACCCGGCCACTCGTCCTTCACATCTTGGGCTTGAACTGAATTGCTTTTTCCAGCCCCTTCAGGACATCCGGCGTGACCTTGCCGCCAACGGCGATCAGATTGCGTAGCTTGAGCCCGAAGCGTCGCAGAGAGTCCTCCGACCAGCTTCGCTGCTGGGCTGCCAGGTAGGTGAAGAACTTGATCCAGTTCCACGCCTCGTCCGGCACGACACCCGTAAGATCTTCCCACAAATGCGTTGGTTCGCCCGGCGCCGACAGAGGCTTCAGCACAGAAAGCAGATAAGGCCCTTGTTGATGGGCGTGCCGCACATTATTCATGAGAATCTCAGCGGCCGTGTAATCGTAGACCGCGAGTACATTTACCGCGAACTCAGCATTGGATTTTCCCGGGGCGGGGACCTCCTTGAGGGGGATGTATGTAGCGTTGAGGCTACGTGGCCGGACGTTATGGTGCAAGTAGTCGTCCACGTCTTGCAGGACGAGCAGGTAAGCCTCAAGCGTCTTCAGATATCTCGCCCTCTCTTCCGCATCCTTTGGTGGCGCGCTGAAGAGCACGTAGCTATACAGGCCATACCCGGGCGCTTCCACATCGCCGGGAAGTAGAAAGCGTTTAGCCGAAATCAGATTCTCGCCTCGGGTGGTGTCCTTATCTTGATGTTTTGGGCCAAGCGCTTTCTCGCGCATCTCAAACGCTCGATGATTGAAGGGCTCAGCTTTAGCGTAGGCACCCGTGGCCCGATAAATCTCGCCGAGATTGTTGAGCGCGGTGGCCGTATCCTGATGCTTAGGACCAAGGGCTTTCTCTGAGATTGCGAGCTCGCGTTGCGCAATTGGAATAGCTTCCTTGTAGCGGCCTTGTCGATATAGATCTACGACTTCTACGCTAAGCCTCTGGGCCTCTCGGTTAGTGCCTTCTTGAACACGAACACCAGGTGTGCGCAACGAATTCGCCTCTACCTTCTTGCCGATAAACACCTCCACCGTACAACGCTGTTCACCGTGGTCCACTTGAGTAGCCTTGACGGTGGCTATTACCTTGCGCACCTCCTCCTGCGAGGCAACTTGCACCGTAGAAAGATCCCAGCGCGCGCCGGCGACTTGGACATCAATCAGACCTGCATCCACTTCCCACTCAAATTTGATTGGCGTGGTGATCGGTCGTCCATCGAATGTGCTTGCCCATGCTTTCAGCGTCGCACTTCCTCCTTCGAAGATAACTGGCTGTTCGGTGAGGCAGATGAGGTCAAAACCCGCCTCAGCATTCGTGCTTGGAGCATCCTCCGCAGTTACGGGCAGCGAGTGCAGAAGCAGCGTCGCCAGCGTGACGACCCCAATGGTAAACAGTGACCATTTTTTATTCACGTTCCCTCCTTTTCTGTTTCATAACTAGGACCCACAGCCACCGCACCGAGTGCACTACAGCGTAGAACACCAGCAGCAGAAAAAACAGTTGCTGAGCATCCAATGGTAGGTTCTCCAGATACGCGTACATCCCGGCAAGCAGCGTCATAGCAACCGCGCTGCCGAGCGTGATCCTGTCGAGTCGTAGCCACCCGACCCGGGGCGGGGGCGTCACCGGCCGGTCTTGGGGGTCGGCGCCAGCGCGCGGTTCGATTCCGCCGATTGACTGAATGTCCTTGACCAGCACTGCCAGATCAGCCTTGCGGCGCGCTTGAGTATCGCCGATCTTGCGCGCCTGCTGCTCGGATAATTTTTGCAAATCCTGCGGGAGCTGGTCGGCACGCGGCATGGGGGCCTCATCGACCAGGACCGGGATGACCGTCAGTTCAGACCGATTCAAAGCAAGGGCAATCTCTTGATGGTGTACATCGTCGGCAAGCTGGATACGTGGGCGGTTCAGCTCGTCCGCAATCGTTAGCCAGCGCGGGCCGATCACCACAAGCACCACCCTGCATCGGTCTAGCGCGCCCTGGATTTGCGTGCGCCAATTGCCGGCATGCAGCGTGTCCTTGTCGAGGAAGACTTGCTCATCGCCAAAGACCTTGGCGAGGTCATCACGCAACGAAATCGCCCACGCAGTGGCGTCGGCTTGCCGGTAACTGATGAAAATACCCACCCTGCCTCTTTTCTTCAGCATCATCCTGGTGTCCGAAGTGTCATCCCACTTAACGGCTGGTCGGCAACGGTGATCCATTGCCGATGGGGACGAAAGCGGCCCAGTAGTAGGGATGCTGGCGCGCGGGATTCAACATCATGGCCTTCTGCGATGCGCGCAGCGCCCCGGAGCGACCCTCGCCTTTGAGCAGGCGCCGGTAATAGTCCACCATGAGCTCCTGAGTGGCGGCATCGGCCACCTTCCACAGCGAAGCAAGTTGGGTCTGCGCCCCGGCCAGCACCAGCGCGCGCCGCAGGCCATAGACCCCCTCGCCCGTTTGCACCTTTCCCACCCCGGTGTCGCAGGCCGAGAGCACCACCAACTGCGTGCCAACCAGATCCAGTTGCGCGACCTCAGCCGCGGTCAGGATGCCGTCGTCGCTTTCGCCCGAGCGCCGCGTGTTGGCCCCGGCCAGTGCCAGCCCCGAACGCAGCAGGGGATTCTCACCCAGAGGCAACGGGAGAGTCTCGCTCACGCTCCCGGCCGGCTTGAGCACCAGCGCCGTCATTTCCTGGTCGTTGAGAAAGAACCCATGGGTGGCGATATGCAGTATGCGCGGACCGTGCAGCTGTTTGAGACTGGCTTCGGTGGCGTGGGTGCCTGTGAGCACGTTTTGCTTGTCGAGCTTGAGCAGGGATTGCAGCGCCTTCGCCTCGGCGGCGGCGCCCTTGAGCGGCTTGAACATCAGGCCGCTGCGGTCCAGGTCGCTCGAGCGCGCCGCCTGAAGACCAGAATCGACCGGCTGCTTCCCGCTTGCATGCACCCCGTAAGCGGGATCAGCCACCACCATGGCGTTGCCTCGCGCAGGCGCAGCGGCGGCCATGCGCAGCAGATCACGACCGCTGGTGAGATAGGTGAGTTCAAAGCGCTGGGCAAGATACGCGCCGTGCTCATCCAAGAGCGCCGCGAACGGCACCAGGTTCAGCGCCCCGTCGGGGGAGAGCAACAGCTTTTCGCTCCGCGCCAGGTGGGCGCGCAGCTGCTTGATGAGCTTGTCGGAGAGCTCTGCGGCCACCTCCTTGACGTAGGTGTGCGTGGGTGCGTTCAGCGCGGTCCGAAACTCCGTCACCAGGTCGTCGATGGGCTGTGCCGCGCCCAGATCGATCGCCACCACATCGCCGGTACGCCTGAGCACAAAGGCCACATAGCGAGGCGCGCCCCAGCGGGAACTCTCCTTCTTCGACTTCGGATCGAAGGGCGCGTAACGAAACCATTCCACCAGCGCCGCGTCGACCGGCAGCGCCTGGCGCACGCCTTCTAAAGTAATTGGCGTGACTGCCTGGCGAAACGCAGCACTGCGGCTGGACAACTCGGCTTCCAGTTTCTCTTGTTGCTGAGCGAGCGCATCCAGACGCTGGCGGTAGGCAGCCGCGGGCAGGTTCCCGGGGCCGCGAAAGGTCAGGGTCGAGAACTCCTGCGCCACAGCGGCGAGTTCATCTAAGAGCGCGCGGTCCTGGGGCACCACGCTTTGCCGCAATCGGGCGACACTGTCGGTCATTGCATCGAGCACGCGGCCCTTGTATTGC
>JAYUCX010000071.1:0-9677 GCA_043740145.1 Gammaproteobacteria bacterium | reverse complement strand
TCGGACTCGCGCACCAGCGAACTCTCCGGCACGTTGCAGATCGCCAGCGAATGTCCAAAGCCCAGTTTTTTCGCCTCGTGCAGGGCGGCCAGGGTGTCGGCGGTCTCGCCGGATTGCGACAGCGAGACGATGAGCGAGTTACGCCGCACGACCGGTTTCCGGTAGCGGAATTCACTCGCCACTTCCACGTTGCACGGGATACCCGCCAACGACTCCAGCCAGTAACGCGCAATCATCCCGGCGTGGTAACTGGTGCCGCAGGCGATGATGTGTACCCCTTGTATCTCGTCGAATATCTTGCCGGCACCGGACCCGAAAGACTCTTCCAAGACTCGCCCTTCGAAGATGCGGCCCTCCAGGGTGTCGCTCACCGCGCGCGACTGTTCAAAGATCTCCTTGAGCATGTAATGCCGGTATTCGCCACGTTCAACCGCGTCCGCCGTTAAGTTGCTGATATGGACTTTACGATCCACCTGTTGGCCGACTGAGTTGATGACACGCACACTGTCTTTGGTGATATCGGCGATGTCGCCGTCTTCGAGGATGATAAAGCGCCTGGTCACGGGCAACAGCGCCGCCACATCCGAGGCGATGAAGTTCTCGCCCTCGCCGAGACCGATCACCAAAGGACTGCCACGGCGCGCCGCAACGAGATGGTTTGGGTCCGTAACGCTTATGACCCCGAGTGCGTAAGCGCCCTGTAATTCCGCAACGGTTACGCGCAAGGCATCAAATAAATTATCACCCGATTGTAGATGACGGTGTATTTGGTGCACCACCACCTCGGTGTCAGTCTGCGAGGTGAATTCGTACCCCGCCTTGATCTGGCTGGCACGCAGTTCTTCATGATTTTCGATGATGCCGTTGTGCACCACGGCCACAGTGTCGCGGCAGATGTGCGGGTGGGCATTGGCCTCGCTGGGCGCGCCGTGCGTGGCCCAGCGCGTGTGCGCGATGCCGGTATGGCCCAACAGTGACTTGCCAATTAGCTGCTGCTCAAGCTCGGCGACCTTCCCCACCGCGCGCGCGCGCGAGAGCTTGCCTCCTGCATCCAACACCACTGCGCCGGCTGAGTCGTAGCCCCGGTATTCCAGCCGTTTGAGGCCCTCAACCAGGGAACCTAACACATCACGTTGGGCGACTGCACCGACTATTCCACACATAATTAGAACCTCATAAGGAGTGAGGGAGGGATTGTTTTGCGGCTCACGCCTTACTCCTTGCTTTTCACTTTCTTCACCGGCCGCTTCCAGTTTTCTCGAGTCTCTTGTTGGGCGCGGCTGAGTGTGAGCTTGTCCGGCGGTACATCACGGGTAATGGTGGAACCCGCGCCGATGGTTGCGCCCGCGCCGATCTCTACCGGCGCCACCAATTGCGTGCCGGAGCCGATGAAGGCGCCGTCGCCGATGACGGTCTGGTGTTTGTTGGCGCCGTCATAATTGCAGGTGATAGTCCCCGCGCCGATGTTCACGTCGCGCCCCACGGTGCTGTCGCCCACGTAGCTCAGGTGATTGATCTTGGAATTCGCACCAACCGTGGACTTTTTGATCTCGACAAAGTTGCCGATATGCGTCCCCTCGGCGAGTTTGGTTTCAGGACGGATGTGCGCGAACGGCCCAATGCGGCAACCGGCGGCGATGACGGCGTCCTCGATGACGCAGTTGGACAGGATGTGCACGTCGTCGCCGATCTCGGCGTTGCGTATCCAGCAGTTGGGGCCAATCTGAGCACGGTTGCCCAATGTCACCTTGCCTTCGATAACGACGTTGACATCCAGGACGACATCAGTGCCCGCGCTCAACTCGCCGCGCAGATCGAAGCGTGCGGGATCACACAAAGTCACGCCCTGCAACATGAGCCGTTCGGCCTGAGTGCGTTGATAATAGCGCTCCAGTTCGGCGAGCTGCACCCTGGTGTTGACGCCCATGACCTCGCTGATCGAGTCGGTGCAAAGAGTCTTTATCGTTACCCCATCACGCACCGCCAGGGCGATGATGTCGGTGAGATAGTATTCACGCTGGCTGTTGCTGTTTCCGATTTGTGACAGCCATGCACGCACGCGTTCTGCAGGCAGCGCCATCATCCCGGTGTTGATCTCGACGATCGTGCGTTCAGATTCTGTTGCGTCCTTCTCCTCGACGATGCGCAGAACCTTGTTGTGGGGGTCGCGCACGATGCGCCCGTAGCCACGCGGGTCGGGAAGCCGGGCGGTGAGCAAACCCAGACTGTCTTGGTCCGCTTGGGTAATTAGTTTTTGTAGTGTTGCGACGCCGATCAGCGGCACGTCGCCATAGAGTACCAGTACCGTATCGTCATTACCGGCCTGCGCCAGCCGGGGAGGGCTTAGTGTCGCGGAAGGCAGGACGCCGAGAGCGACCGCTACGGCATGGCCGGTGCCGAGTTGCTGTGCCTGTTCTACCCAGCGGACGGGCAGATGGGCGAGGCGGGTGGGCACCATGCCTCCGCCGTGACCATAGATGACATAAATCTGCTGTGTGGAAAGTTGCTGCGCCGTCGCGATCACATGTTCGAGCAGAGATTTGCCGGCCAGCAGGTGCAGCACCTTGGGCAGCGGGGAGCGCATACGGGTGCCCTGACCGGCGGCAAGAATGATGACGCTAAGGCTCATAGGCCTAAGGATAAACTACGGGGAGCGCCAGGGAAATAGGCCGGGCGCGCGGGTGGAGGATTAGCGTCCTAATTTTTTACGCAGGCGCTGGATAGCCTGTAACTGCGCAACGGCCTCGGCGAGTTCGGCCTGCGCCTTGGCGTAATCGAATTCGGCGGTCTTATCGCCCATTGCGTCTTCGGCACGTTGTTTGGCCTCCAGGGCCTTGGCCTCATCGAGGTCGTGGGCGCGCAAGGCGGTGTCGGAAAGGATGGTTACGACATGCGGCTGGATCTCTAGCATGCCGCCGGAGACGTAAAAGGACTCTTCCTCGCCGCCGGCCAGTTTGACCCTGACCTCGCCCGGCCTGAGCGTCGTCAGCAAGGGCGTGTGGCGCGGCAGGATACCCAGTTCGCCCATGACGCCGGGGGCGAACACCATCTCGGCGGTGCCGGAAAAAATCTCGGCCTCGGCGCTTACGATGTCTACATGCATGGTCATGGCCATATCAAGTCTCAGGTTTCAAGTGGCAAGTAGCAAGTAAAATCAATTTTCTTGTTACTTGTCACTAGCTACTGTTTTAAAGCGTCTTTGCCTTCTCGACCGCTTCGTCTATGGTGCCGACCATGTAGAACGCCTGCTCGGGCAGGTGATCGTATTCGCCGCTGACGATGGCCTTGAACCCGCGGATGGTTTCCTTGAGCGGTACGTATTTGCCGGGCGAACCGGTGAACACCTCGGCCACGAAGAAGGGTTGCGACAGGAAGCGCTGAATCTTGCGCGCTCGAGAGACGGTGAGTTTGTCGTCTTCGGACAACTCATCCATACCCAGAATCGCTATGATGTCCTTCAATTCCTTGTAGCGCTGCAATGTGCCTTGCACCGCGCGAGTGGTCTCGTAGTGTTCTTGACCGATCACCAGCGGATCGAGCTGACGGCTGGTGGAATCGAGCGGGTCCACTGCGGGATAAATACCCAGTTCGGCGATCTGGCGGGACAGCACAACGGTGGCGTCCAGGTGCGCAAACGTCGTCGCGGGCGACGGGTCGGTCAAGTCGTCGGCGGGCACGTACACGGCCTGCACGGAGGTGATCGAGCCGGTCTTGGTGGAGGTGATGCGCTCTTGCAACGCGCCCATCTCGGCGGCCAGCGTCGGCTGATAACCCACGGCGGAGGGCATGCGCCCGAGCAGCGCGGACACTTCGGTGCCGGCCAGCGTGTAACGGTAAATGTTATCAATGAACAACAGTACGTCGCGGCCTTCGTCGCGGAAAAACTCGGCCATGGTGAGGCCGGTGAGTGCGACGCGCAGGCGGTTGCCGGGCGGCTCGTTCATCTGGCCGTATACCATCGCCACTTTAGATTCGCTCAAGTTATCCAGCTTGATTACTCCCGACTCCGCCATCTCGTGGTAGAAGTCGTTGCCTTCGCGGGTGCGCTCACCCACGCCGGCGAATACCGACAAGCCGCCATGTTCCTTGGCGATATTGTTGATCAGTTCGAGCATATTGACGGTCTTGCCCACGCCGGCGCCGCCGAACAGGCCGATCTTGCCGCCCTTGGCGAAAGGACAGACCAGGTCAATGACCTTGATGCCGGTTTCGAGCAGTTCCGTGCTCGCGGCGAGTTCGTCATAGGCCGGGGCCTTGCGATGTATGGACCAGCGCAGCTTTTCGCCCACCGGTCCTCTCTCGTCGATGGGTGTGCCCAGCACGTTCATGATGCGGCCTAAAGTTTCCTTGCCCACCGGCACCGAAATCGGCGCACCGGTGTTGCTCACCTTGACGCCGCGCTGAAGACCGTCGCTGGTACCCATCGCGATGGTGCGCACCACGCCGTCGCCCAATTGCTGCTGAACTTCCAGCGTCAGATCGGTATTATCAACCGTGAGCGCATCGTAGATATTGGGCATGGCGCCCGGAGGAAACTCCGCATCCACCACCGCGCCGATGATCTGTACTATCTTCCCGGTACTTGTTTGCATATCAATTCCTCATTACTAAAGTTACAAGTGGCAAGTGGCAAGAAAATTCTTGCCACTTGCCACTGATTTCTAAACGGCCGCAGCGCCCGCCACGATCTCCGACAGCTCCTGGGTGATGGAGGCCTGGCGCGCCTTGTTATATGCGAGCTGCAATTCCTCGATGATGTCACCGGCGTTGTCGGAAGCGCTCTTCATTGCCACCATGCGCGCGGCCTGCTCCGAGGCGATATTTTCCAGCAAGCCCTGATAAACCAGCGACTCGATGTAGCGCGTGAGCAGTTGATCGAGTACGTCTTTGGCCTCCGGCTCATAGATGTAATCCCAGTGATGGTGCAACTCCGGCGCCTCCTCCGGCTCCAGGGGCAACATCTGACGTACCACGGGGCGCTGCACCATGGTATTCACAAAGTCGTTATACACCAGGAACAGGCGATCAATCTTGCCTTCGTTGTAGGCGTCGAGCATGACCTTCACGGTGCCGATCAAATCCATGATGTGTGGCTTGTCGCCGAGGTGCGCGACCTGCGACACGATGTTACCCCCCAGGCGCTTGAAGAAGCCCGAACCCTTGGCGCCGATGACGCACAGGTCTATCTGCACTCCCTGCTTGTTCCATTGCTTCATGGCGAGCACGGTGGTCTTGAACAGATTGCTGTTCAAGCCGCCGCATAGCCCGCGGTCGGAGGAGACGACGATATAACCCACGCGCTTCACTTCGCGCTCCTGCAGGTATGGATGTTTATATTCCGGGTACGCATGAGCCAGGTGGCCGATCACATTGCGGATCTTCTGGGCATAGGGACGCGCCGCGCGCACCCGCTCCTGCGCCTTGCGCATCTTGCTGGTCGCCACCATTTCCATGGCGCGCGTGATCTTCTGCGTGCTCTTGACGCTCTTGATCTTGTTGCGTATTTCTTTGCCGCTGGCCATTGTTAAACCTTAAGAAAGTAGCAAGTAGCAAGTGACAAGTAGCAAGTGACAAGAAAAATCTGTCTTATCGTTTTTACTTGCTACTTTCAACTTGCTACTGGTCACTGTCTTTACCATATATTGCTTGTCTTAAACTGGGTCACCGCGTTGCGCAAGCCGTTCTCGATGTCGGAATTCCAATCGCCGCTGGCGTTAATCTTGTCCATCAGGTCGGCGTGCTTGGACTTCATGTAGCTGTGCAGGGCGTGTTCGAAGTCCTGTACCTTGCTCACCTCGATGTCGTCCAGGAAGCCCTGGTTAGCGGCGAACAGCGACAACGCCAGTTCCGCCACGCTCATCGGGTTGTACTGCTTCTGTTTCAGGAGTTCGGTCACGCGCTGACCACGCTCGATCTGCTTGCGGGTGCTCTCGTCGAGGTCGGAGGCGAACTGCGCGAACGCCGCCAGTTCACGGTACTGCGCAAGGTCCAGGCGCACGCCGCCGCCGAGTTTCTTGATGATCTTGGTCTGTGCTGCGCCGCCCACGCGCGACACCGACAAACCGGGGTTGATGGCGGGCCGGATACCGGCGTTGAACAAATCGGTCTCCAGATAGATCTGGCCGTCGGTAATAGAGATCACATTGGTCGGCACGAAGGCGGACACGTCGCCGGCTTGCGTTTCGATGATGGGCAGGCCCGTGAGCGAGCCGGTCTTGCCCTTCACCTTGCCGTTCGTGATTTTTTCCACATAGTCCGCATTGACGCGCGCGGAACGCTCCAGAAGGCGCGAGTGCAGGTAGAACACGTCGCCGGGGTACGCCTCGCGGCCCGGTGGGCGGCGCAGCAACAGCGAGACCTGACGGTAGGCCCAGGCCTGCTTGGTGAGATCGTCATACACGATCAGTGCGTCTTCGCCCTTGTCGCGGAAGTATTCGCCCATCGCGCAACCGGAATACGGCGCGATGAATTGCATGGCGGCGGGATCCGACGCGGTTGCGGCCACCACGATGGTGTGCGCCATTGCGCCGTGCTCTTCGAGTTTGCGCACCACGCTGGCCACGCTGGACGCCTTCTGGCCGATGGCAACGTAGATGCACTTAATGCCGGAACCTTTCTGGTTGATGATGGTGTCTATCGCCACGGCGGTCTTGCCGGTCTGGCGGTCGCCGATGATCAACTCGCGCTGACCGCGGCCGATCGGCACCATCGAGTCGATGGATTTCAGGCCGGTCTGCACCGGCTGGCTCACCGATTGACGCGCGATCACACCGGGCGCGACCTTTTCAATCGGCGAACTTTGCGTGGTCTTGATCGGGCCTTTGCCGTCTATCGGGGTGCCCAGCGCGTCCACCACGCGGCCGAGCAGCGCCTCGCCCACCGGCACTTCTAAAATTCTGCCCGTGCACTTGACGCTGTCGCCCTCGGAGATGTGCTCGTAAGGGCCCAATACCACCGCACCCACCGAGTCGCGCTCCAGGTTAAGCGCCATGCCGTAGGTGTTGCCGGGAAACTCGATCATCTCACCCTGCATCACATCGGCGAGACCGTGGATACGTACGATACCGTCGGTGACGCTCACCACCGTACCCTGGGTGCGGGCCTGAGTGACGATCTCGAAACTCTCGATGCGCTGTTTAATCAGGTTGCTGATTTCTGAAGGGTTGAGTTGCATTGTTCCTTACCTTTATAAAATTTGGATTCGTTGGTGAGCGCTATCTAGCGAGCGCGATCGCAAGCTTCGCCAATTGCCCACGCGCCGAGCCGTCAATGACGCTGTCGCCGGCGCGGATAATCACCCCGCCCAACAGCGATTTGTCTATCTGTGATGTGATGCTGACGGCGCGGCCGTAGCGCGCCTGCAGGGCGGCGGCGATCTTACGCTGCTGTTCTTCGCTGAGAGGATAGGCCGAGACGACCTCCGCTTTTAGCGTGCCCTCGGCCGTAGCGCGCTTGACCTCGAACAGTGCAGTGATTTCAGGCAACAACCCGAGACGGCGGTTGGCGAGCAGCAGGCGGATAAAGTTCTGTCCCATAGCATCGAGGGACACGTCCATGACATCCAGAAACAGTTCGGCCAATCGGTCTTGGTGTACCCGCGGGTCGCCGGCCAGGCTCTGCATCTGCGGATCTGCGGCCACGGCTGCGGCGAGGGCGAGCGTCTCCGACCACGCCTTGAGCTTGCCCTGTGACTTGGCCAATTCAAAGACGGCCTGTGCGTAAGGGCGGGCGATGGTAGTCTTTTCGGCCATGATGATCCCGGAAACTAGATGCGCGCGGTGAGCTGGTTCAGCAGATCGCCGTGGGTCTTGGGATCTATCTCGCGGGAGAGGATCTTCTCCGCACCCGCAATGGCGATGGAAACTACCTGGCCGCGCAGCGCCTCCTTGGCGCGATTGAGTTCCTGGTCTATCTCGGCGCGTGCGCCGGTGAGCATGCGCTCACCCTCGATGCGGCCTGGTCCCTTGGCCTCTTCCACGATCTCGACGGCGCGCTTCTCGGCCTGCGCCAGGATCTCAGCGGCCTGCGTCTTGGCGGTATGCAACATCTCTTTGGCGCGCTTTTCCGCCAGCCCCTGCTCGTGCTTGCCCTTTTCCGCGGCGGCGAGGCCGTCGGCGATGCGCTTCTGACGCTCCGCCATCATCGCGGTGAGCGGTCCCCACAGGAATTTATTGACGAACCAGATGAGCAGCGCGAACGCCACCATCTGGGCAAACAGGGTTACTGTGATATTCATCTAGTCAGCCTCGCTACAATCAGCCAGCGGTAAGCATCAGCCGCCGGCGGCCTTGAGCGCCGCTTGCACAGCGCCGACGAACGGGTTGGCGAACAGGAACCACATCGCAAACGCCAAAATAATGAACGGGAAGGATTCCATCAGACCCGCGAAGATGAACATGTTGGTCATCAGGGCAGGGCGCATCTCGGGCTGGCGCGCAATGCCTTCCAGCGTCTTGGCGCAGATCAGGCCCCAGCCGATGGCGGAGCCTAGTCCCGCAGCGGCCAGGATCACGCCTACGCCCACTGCGGTGTAGGCATAAATCATTGCAATCATATCAGGTGTCATGAGTCACTCTCCTAAATAGCAAATTAAAAAATCTCAAGGGGCTAGGGGCTGGGGGGCTGGGACGTTTTTCCCTAATCCCTAGCCCCTGCCTTTAGTGTTCTTGATGCGCCATCCCCAAATAAACGATAGACAAAACCATAAAAATAAACGCCTGTAAGGTGATGACCAGCAGGTGGAAAATCAGCCAGCCCAAATCCAGAGTGATCTGCAGCGGGAACCAGAAGAGCCAGCCGAAAATGCCCGTGACCAGGGTGCCACCGATCAGCGCGATGAGCAGAAACACCAGCTCACCCGCAAACAGGTTGCCGAACAGTCGCAGGCCCAGACTCAAGGGCTTCGCCAACTCCTCGATCAGAGTCATGACGATGTTGACCGGGATCAAAAACTTGCCGAATGGGTGGAACAGGAACATTTTGAGGTAGCCAACCGGGCCCTTCACCTTGATGCTGTAAAAGATGATGAGCACGAACACGCTGAGAGACATTGCCAGGGTAGTGCTGAGGTCGGTGGTCGGCACCACCTTGAGGTGCTCCAAACCAAGATGCTCGCCGATCCACGGTAACAGGTCCACCGGGATCAGATCCATGGCGTTCATCAGAAACACCCAGAGGAAGATAGTGAGCGCGAGCGGCGCGATGAGCGGGTTGTGGCCGGGAAAGGCGTCTCTGACCTGTCCGCCCACAAATTCCAGTATCGCCTCAACCGCGTTCTGAAAGCCGCCGGGGTTATCCAGACTTAGCCGGCGGCCCAGCCGCCAACTGGTGATCACGATCAGGGCGCCCAATAAGAAGCTGACGGTGAGGGTATCGAGGTGCCAGGCCCAAAAGCCGGTGCCGCCGCATTCGCCTACGCAAAGATTGGTGAGGTGGTGTTGAATGTATTCAACGGTCCCGCCTCCACCCGAGCTGGCTGCTTCACTCACGTTACATACCCCTAAGGGTACCTCTAAAAATGATGGATTTTGATTCAAGACAAGGCGCAGCGCCGTCGAGCACCGGAGCATACATAAAAGTATGTGAGGAGCGGAGACAAGCTGCAACGCAGTATTGGAGCAAAAGACACATTTTTAGAGGCATCCTTAATGTGATGCCTTACGCATCGCTATAACATA
>JAYUCX010000070.1:0-21510 GCA_043740145.1 Gammaproteobacteria bacterium | reverse complement strand
AGGATTTGCCTAGAGTCATGTGAAGGCAAGGGGTGCATGGCATGGATAAGGTCGCGGTAGCGGCGTACCTCTGCGCCCGGCCAGTGGACGAGGGGCGTACTGTCGTATTTTGCATTCACGACATCGTGCAGGACGCGGTCGAGGTGTGTGGCGTTGGGCAGCGGCAACCCCAGGCGCTTGATCCAGGTGCGGAGTACGTTGCGCTGGCGGGCTTCGTCGAGAGCGCGTAGCGCTGTGACGGATAAGGTATCGGTGTTACCGCTGTCAATCTCCGCCAACGCCTCCATCAATCGCGCGGCTTCGGCACTATGGGTGGCACTTCGTGAAAGGGTGCGCGCGTAACTCGGCCAGCGGGTACGCAGACGCGGTGTGATTTCATGACGCAGGTAGTTGCGGTCGAAGCTGAGGTCACGATTACTGCGATCTTCAACCCATACCAGATGGTGCGTCTCCGCATAGGCGCGTAGTTGCGCCTGAGTAAAATTTAATAGCGGGCGTACGTGCAGGCCCTTGAAAAAAGTCGAACACTCGGGCATGGCCGCGAGTCCCGCAGGCCCTGCGCCACGCAACAGTTGCAGTAACACGGTCTCGGCCTGGTCGTCTTGATGATGGGCGGTGAGCAGCGCATCACCGTCTTCAATCAGTGCTGCGATGGCCTGATAACGTGCATCGCGCGCGGCTGCTTCCAGGCTTTCACCCTGTTCCAGTTTTATTTTGATTTGCAAACAGTGCAATGGGATCTGTAGCTCTGCGCAGACTTCTTCGCAATGCTTTACCCACTGTGCGGAATTTGCTTGCAGACCATGATTCACGTGCACCGCGCGCACGTTTTGGTCTGGCAATTGAGCGAGTGTGTGCAGCAGCACGTGCGAGTCCAATCCGCCGCTGTAGGCGACCCAATAACGCGCTGCTGGAAATCGGATGAGAATTCGCTGGAGTTGAGCGGGTGAAAACCCTTCAGCAGACATCCTTAATCCTGATACACCCCGAAACGCATCAGCCGCTCGTAACGCTCTTCGAGCAGCTTGTCCAGCGGGACATGGGTGAGATGATCGAGATGGTCTGTGACAGCCTCCTTGAGGCGCGCCGCCATGGTATCCACGTCACGGTGTGCGCCACCCAGGGGTTCCTTGACAATCTGATCTATCAGACCCAGTTCTTTGATTTGCCCGGAGGTGACTCCCATCGCTTCGGCCGCTTGGGAGGCGTAGTCGGCGCTCTTCCATAAGATCGAGGCGCATCCCTCGGGGGAGATGACCGAGTAGATGCTGTATTCGAGCATCAGGACGCGATCGCCCACACCGAGGGCCAGCGCGCCGCCGGAACCGCCCTCGCCAATCACCGTGCAGATGATAGGCGTCTTGAGGCGCGACATCGCAAACAGGTTGCGCGCAATGGCCTCGCTCTGGCCGCGTTCTTCCGCATCCACGCCGGGATAGGCGCCGGGCGTGTCAATAAAGGTGAGCACGGGCATCTTGAAGCGCTCCGCAAGCTGCATGAGGCGCAAGGCCTTGCGATAGCCTTCGGGGCGCGGCATGCCGAAGTTGCGGCGTACCTTTTCCTTGGTGTCGCATCCCTTTTGCGTGCCGATGACCATCACTGAAGCGGAACGGTTGTCGAGACGCGCGACGCCGCCGATCACGGCGGCGTCATCGGCAAAACAGCGGTCGCCGTGCAGCTCCTCAAAATCGCTGAAGATCCTCTCCACGTATTTCATCATATTGGGGCGCTGCGGGTGACGGGCGAGTTGGGCGACCTGCCAGGGCGTCAGGTTGGAAAAGATCGTTTCGGTCAGGTCCCGGCTTTTGGCCTCGAGGCGGGCGATCTCTTCACTGACGTTGATCTCGTTGTCATCGCAGACATAGCGTAGCTCTCTGATCTTATCTTCAAGCTCGGCGATAGGTTGTTCGAAATCGAGAAAATTCAGGTTCATGTGTTTTAGCCATTCATCGGCTCAAGCCGTCATACATTTTTAAGTCGAATCCGCTACGCTTGATCCGACCTACTCACTTGCAAATGGGATTATAGTCAACCTAGTAGATTACCCTAACGCGGTCGTCCCCCGCCAGTGATTTCAAACGCTGCAGCAGTTCATCGGTTGGGTGAACACGCCACTCCGGCCCCAGCGCCAGGTGCGCACTGGCCTTGCCGTGCCCATTTTGGCCGCAATAGGCAATCGAAACGGGGCACACCCCGGCGCGAAACGGCGTAAGAATTTGCGCAAGCTCGGCGGCAAAACCATTGCCCGCGCGTGCGGCTTCGATGGCGATCTCCAGGCGCTTCGCATAAACCTCGCGCGCCTGGTTAATGTCGTAGATGTGCTCGGCGTTCATTTTATAGCCGCCCGAATACTCGTCTTCGCTCACTGCGCCCGCAACGACAAGCAAGCGTTCCTTGACCAACAGATCGCGATGGCGCTGATAGGTCTCGGCGAACACGGTGATTTCAATCCGTCCACTGCGGTCATCGAGGGCCACGAAGGCCATGCGTTCGCCGCGCCTGTTGGGCAAGCTCCGTATGGCCGTCACCAGCCCGGCGATCACGATGGTTTTATCGGGGTGCGGTTTTATATCGGCAATCTTGCAATCGGTGATCTGCGCCAATTCGCTCTCATAGCGAGTGATGGGATGACCGGTGAGATAGAGGCCCAGGGTCTCTTTTTCATAGAGCAACCGCTGCTCTTCGATCCACTCCGGCTGGGTAATAAAGGCGCCGGTGGGTTTGGCCTCGGGGACCGTCGTGCCGAACAAATCATTCTGCCCTGCGGCCTGATCGCGCAGATAGTGTTCCGCCATGGTGGTTGCGGCCGGCAGCGTCGCCATGAGCGTTGCCCTCCCGGGACCCAACTCGTCCAAAGCGCCTGACTTGGCGAGCGCCTCCAGCGCGCGACGATTGGCCTTGCGCAGGTCTATACGCCGGCAAAAATCAAACAGGTCATGAAACGGCCCGTGGCTGCTGCGGTGTGCAACAATCCCCTCGACCGCCGCCTCGCCCACGCCCTTGATCGCGCCCAGCCCGTACAAAATCGTGGCTTCGTCTTTCACCGTGAAGGCATAGTCGCAGGTGTTGATATTGGGCGGCAGAATCTTCAATCCCATCTCGCGGCATTCATCAATCAGCGTGACGACCTTGTCAGTGTGGTCCATATCGGACGACAGCACCGCGGCCATGAACGCCGCGGGGTAATGGGCCTTGAGCCAGGCGGTCTGATAGGAGACCATGGCATAGGCGACGGAGTGCGATTTGTTGAAGCCGTAATCGGCGAACTTTTCCATGAGATCGAAGATCGCGACGGCCGTCTTCTCCGCCACGCCGCGCTGCTTCGCGCCGCCGACAAATATCTCGCGCTGCTTAGCCATCTCCTCAGGTTTTTTCTTGCCCATCGCACGGCGCAACAGATCCGCCGCGCCGAGCGTATACCCCGCCAGCACCTGCGCAATCTGCATCACCTGTTCCTGATACAGAATCACGCCGTAGGTCGGCTTGAGGATGGGGACGATGTCAGGGTGTGGGTAATTCACCTTGGCCTTGCCGTGCTTGCGCGCGATGTAATCGTCCACCATGCCGGATTGCAACGGGCCCGGACGAAACAGCGCGACCAGCGCTACGATGTCGTCGAAACAATCGGGCTGCAGGCGTTTCACCAGGTCCTTCATGCCGCGCGATTCAAGTTGAAAGAGCGCCGTCGTGGAGCGCGATTTGAGCAGCTCGAAGGCCGCCTTGTCGTCCATCGGGATTTGGGTGATGTCCAGCGCTTGTGACGTACACGGAAGTACTAATGTCGCGGGAGGCAGGACGCCGGGAGCGACTGACGTACAAGGAAGTACTAATGTCGCGGGAGGCAGGACGCCGGGAGCGACCCCACCGCGGTTAATGATCTGCACCGCGCGCTGGATGATGGTGAGCGTGCGCAAGCCCAGAAAGTCAAACTTGACCAGGCCGACCGCCTCCACATCGTCTTTATCAAACTGCGTAACCACGCTGGCCGAACCTTGTTCGCAGTAGAGCGGGGTGAAGTCGGTGAGCCGCGAGGGGGCGATCACGACGCCGCTCGCGTTCTTGCCGGCGTTGCGGGTGAGACCTTCCAGGACGCGCGCCTGATCTATGAGGATGCGCACTTCCTCGTCCTGTTCATAGCGGGCACGCAATGCGGGTTCCTGTTTCAAGGCCTCCTCGAGGGTGATGCCGATATCGAAGGGGATAAGCTTGGCGATGGTATCCACAAAGCCGTAGGGCTGACCCAATACCCGGCCCACGTCGCGCACCACCGCCTTGGCCGCCATGCTGCCGTAGGTGATGATCTGCGAGACGCGCTCGCGGCCGTAGCGCTCTGCGACGTAGTCAATCACCTCGTCGCGCCGCTCCATGCAGAAGTCAATATCGAAATCAGGCAACGACACGCGCTCAGGGTTGAGGAAGCGCTCGAACAGCAGGCCATAGCGCAACGGGTCCACACCGGTGATGCCCAGGGCGTAGGCAACCAGCGAGCCCGCCCCCGAGCCGCGACCCGGCCCGACCGGAATGTCCTGTTGTTTGGACCACTTCACGAAGTCGGCCACGATCAAGAAATAGCCCGCAAAGCCCATGCTCACAATCACGTCAAGCTCGGTAGCGAGCCGCTTGTAATACGCTGCGGCATCGCCTGCCTCGGGCGGGTGAGTGCTCAGCCTGCCCTCTAAGCCGAGCTTGGCCTGCTGACGCAGGTGTTCCTCTAAATCCACTCCTTCAGGCAATGGAAAATCGGGAAGATAATTCTGCCCCAGGCGCAATTCGAGATTGCAGCGCTCGGCAATCCGCACGCTATTCTCGATGGCCTCGGGGATGTCTGCGAACAGTTCGGCCATCTCGGCCGGGCTGCGCAGATATTGCTGCGCGCTGTACTGACGCGGGCGGCGCGGGTCGGCGAGCAGACGGCCTTCGTGGATGCACACGCGCACCTCGTGTGCCTCATACTCGTCCGCTTTCAGGAAGCGCACATCGTTGGTGGCGACGACCGGGGTGCTCGTCGCCAGGGCCAGCTCGACGGCGGCATGAATATAGTCTTCCTCGCCGGCGCGGCCGGTGCGTTGCAGTTCGAGGTAAAACCGGTTTTGGAAGAGCGCCTGCCACGCCGCGAGCAGCGACTCGGCGAGTGCCGGTTGCCGGCTGAGCAAGGCCTGCCCGATGTCGCCCATCCGGCCGCCCGATAGGGCGATCAGACCCTCACTGCTGCCCGTAATCCAGTCTTTGTGTACGATGGGGATGCCGCGCTGCTGACCCTCGGTGTAGCTGCGCGACACCAGGCGGGTCAAATTACGGTAACCGGCGTCGCTCTGGCAAAGCAGTACGAGACGGTGTAACGGACTCGCCCCGCGCGAGGGTGTCGCTCCCGGCGTCCTGCCTCCCGCGACATTAGTACGTCCCTGTACGTCATCGGCGCCCGCTTCACCCTGTACCCACAACTCCACGCCGATGATGGGCTTGATACCGCGCGCCTGCGCCGCGCGGTAAAATTTCACCATCGCAAACAGGTTGCATTGATCGGTCACGGCCACGGCCGGCATACCCGCCTCTGCCGCCGCCTCGACCAGGGGCTCGATGCGCACGATGCCGTCCACCAGCGAATATTCGGTATGGAGGTGCAGGTGTACAAAAACTGATTGCATCGGACTATTTCACCTCAAAGTGGGGCCAATTTGAAGAGCCCGGATTCAGCCTCTCACGCACCGGCGAAAATGAGCGGCGATGGATGGGTGTAACCCCCAAGTTCTGCAAGGCCGCCAGGTGTTCCGGCGTGCCGTAGCCCTTGTGCCGGGCGAATCCATAGCCGGGATAGACGGCATCCATGTCCAGCATGAGACGGTCGCGGGCGACCTTGGCGATGATCGAGGCAGCGCTGATGGCGGCGATCGTGCTGTCACCGCCAATCACGGCCACCGTAGTCATATCGAGGGCCGGGCAATGATTACCGTCCACCATGACGCACTGCGGCTTGCAATTTAGCCCCGCCACCGCACGCTGCATGGCGAGCAGACTTGCCTGCAGTATATTGAGCCTGTCTATCTCGTCCACCGTAGCAAGCCCCAGCGACCAACTCAAGGCGTGAGCGCGTATCAGGCTGTCCAACTGTTCGCGGCGCACGGGAGTCAGTTTCTTGGAATCAGCGAGCCCCCTGATTCCGCGATGTGGATCGAGAATCACCGCGGCGGCCATCACCGGCCCAGCCAGGGGGCCGCGGCCCACCTCGTCCACGCCGGCAATCAAACTTTCGGCGGCTTCTGACGTACAGGGACGTACTAATGTCGCGGGAGGCAGGATGCCGGGAGCGACCAGGGGCAGACCAAACTGTGGGTCGCTCATCGTTTCCCCACCAATTTGAGCACGGCCTCCGCCACCCGCGCGCTTGCGTTTTTACGCAAGGAACGATGGATACCGGTGAAGGTTTCGCGCAAATGGGCGACCTGCTGCGGATTTTCAAACAGATCCAGCAAAGCCCTGCCGAGATTCTGAGCCGTGACCTGGTCTTGACTGAATTCATGCACCAGCTCCTGCCCAGCGAGCAGATTGGGTAATGAAAAATAGGGGACGCTCAGCAAAGGTTTCACCAGCCAGGCGGTCAACCAGGCCAGCCGATAGGCCACCACCATCGGGCGCTTTAACAGCAGCGCCTCCAGGGTGGCCGTGCCCGAGGCTATCAGTGCGATATCGGCCGCACGCAAGGCCTCGTGAGTCCGGCCGTCCAGTAAGGTCACAGGCAGATCCGGCGCATAAGCCGACACGGCCTCTGCAAAGAGCCGGCGGGTTGCCGGTGTGGCCTGCGGTGCGACGAAATAAAGCCCCGGCCGCCGCTCCCTGCACCAGTTCGCGGCCTCTATAAAACTCCGCGCGAGATACTTCAGTTCGCTGATACGGCTGCCAGGCAGCAAGGCGATCACTTCCGCCTCTGCGGGAATACCCCATTGTTTCCGTAACTCGACACGCCGCGCGTGCGTCTCTTCGTCCAACGCTATCGTATCGGCCAACGGGTGACCCACAAACTTGACCGGCACATGATACTTGGGGTGTGAAGCGTAAAACGCCGCCTCAAACGGAAACAGCGTGAGCATGAGGTCCACGGAGTGGGCTATCTTTCTGACTCGATAGCGCCGCCAAGCCCAGACCGAGGGGCTCACGTAATGCACGGTGGGAATGCCGGCCTGTTTGAGTTTGCGTTCCAGGCCGAGATTGAAATCGGGCGCGTCAATACCTATGAATACGTCGGGCGGATGCGTGATAAAGTGACGTGCAAGGTCTGCACGGATGGCGCGCAATTCGCGGTAATGACCCAGCACCTCCACCAGCCCCATCACCGAGAGTTTTTCAGTGGGGAATAAGGCCGTGCAGCCTTGCTCCACCATGCGCGGACCCGCAATGCCCTCCACAATAAGATCCGGAACCCGGTTACGCAGGGCTTGAATCAGCCCCGCGCCCAGCAGGTCACCAGATGCCTCGCCGGCTACAATGCCGATGCGCATTAGGCACATCTCATCGAATAATCCCACGCGTGGACTGTTCTAGAAATCTCACCATTTCTCCCACCTCTAGGCACTCATCCGCAAACACCTTGAGCTTTGTTACCGCCTGTTCCAGCGTGAGATTGGACTTATAGAGAATCTTGTAGGCCTCGCGCAGGGTGCGTAGCGCCTCAGGACTAAAGCCGCGGCGCTTCAGTCCCTCGGTATTGATTCCGTGCGGTTCCGCCATGTGCCCCGCGACCATGACATAAGGCGGGACATCCTTGGAAACGGCGCTGCCCATCCCGCAAAAGCAGTGCGCGCCGAGGGCGCAAAACTGATGCACCAGGGTAAACCCGCCCAGGATGGCGTAATCGCCGACGCTCACATGACCGGCCAGGGTGGCGCCGTTGGCGAAGATGGTCTGGTTTCCGATCAGGCAATCGTGGGCGATGTGCACATAGGCCATAATCCAGTTGTCGTCACCGATCCGGGTTACGCCGCGGCCCTGCGCGGTGCCGCGGTTGAGGGTGCAATATTCGCGGATGACATTGCGGTCGCCGACCTCCAGCGAGGTGTGTTCGCCCGCATATTTTTTATCCTGCGGCGCATCGCCGAGGGAGGCGAATTGGAATATCTTGTTGTCTCTACCGATTCGCGTGGGGCCGTTTATGACGACGTGCGGACCTATCCAGGTTCCGTCGCCGATCTCCACCTCCGTGCCGATGATGGAATAGGCGCCCACGTGAACCCCCGACCCCAGCTTCGCGCCGGGATCAACAATGGCTCGTTCGTGAATCACACTGGGATTTCTTTTTGGGTGCACATAAGATCAGCTTCGGCGACCACCTTGCCGTTGACCTTGGCAAGACCCGTGAATTGCACCAGTCCGCGCAAGTTACGCTTCAGCTCCACCTCCAGGATAAGTTGATCGCCGGGCTCTACCGGTTGCTTGAAGCGCGCCTTGTCTATACCCACCAGGTAGTACAGGGCATTCTCGTTACGGCGCACATCATCGCTGCGCATGGCCAATAAGCCGGTGGCCTGCGCCAGCGCCTCGAGGATCATCACGCCCGGCATCACCGGCCGGTGCGGAAAATGACCTTGAAAAAAGGGTTCATTGATGGTCACGTTCTTGAGGGCGCTGAGTGATTTTCCCGGGGTGCATTCCAGCACGCGATCAATCAACAAGAACGGGTAACGGTGGGGCAGGTGCTTGAGCACCTCGTGGATATCCATCTGATTCACGTGCGTCTCCATGAGGTTTTATTGGATGTTGTTGTAGTTGCAATGTTCAAGGGGCAGTTTCATCGCCGCCTTGCTCCAGGGCCTTGAGCCGGCGCACGATGTCTTCCAACTGCCGGAAGCGCACCACGTTCTTTTTCCAGACGGCGTTGGGTTCCACGGGAATGCCGGAGGAATATACGCCCGGCTGCAAGATGGACTTGGTCACCATGGTCATACCGGTGATGTGCACATCATCGGCGATCTCGATGTGCCCGTTGATGCCCACCCCGCCGGCTATGGTGCAGTGCTTGCCGATGGTGGTACTGCCGGCAATACCCACGCAGGCGGCGATCGCGGTATGGGCGCCGATCCGCACATTGTGCGCCACCTGGATTTGATTATCGAGTTTCACGCCTTCCTCTATCACGGTGTCGTCCAGCGCGCCCCGGTCTATAGTAGTGTTGGCGCCGATCTCCACGTCGTCACCGATCCGCACCCGGCCCAACTGGGGGGTCTTCACCCAGACGCCGTTGTCGTTGGCGAGTCCGAAGCCGTCACTGCCTATCACCACGCCCGGATGTATCAGCGCGCGCCGCCCGATTTGGCTGTCGGGACAAAGGGTGACCTGCGCAAGCAGTATGCTGTCCTCATCAACCCTGGAATTGCGCCCGATCGTGCAGCCCGGCCCGATGCTTGCACGCGCGCCGATCTGGACGCCCTCTTCAATCACACACAAGGGGCCGATCCAGGCGCTGGGATGTATGCGGCTGGCGGGGCTGACCACTGCGGCCGGGTGTACACCTTCTTGGCGGGGAACGGGATTCAGCAGCGCGGCGATGCGCGCATAGGCGACGGAGGGATTGTCCACCACCAGCGCTGCGACCGGACAGATCTCCAAATCCTTAGCCGAGAGTATGACGGCCGTGGCCCGGGTGGCTGCCAGTTGTTTGCGGTAACGGGGCTGCGTGAGGAAACTGATGTCGCCGGATTGCGCGGTTTGCAGGGGCGCTACCCGGGAGATCGGCGCGTCCGGATCGCCCTTAAGTTGTCCACCGACCCGTTGTGCAAGTTGCCCGAGTGTCCAAACTATCCCGGCGCACATCCCGCCCTCGCCTTATTCTTTCTTCAGTGCAGCGGGCTCGGCACCCTTCGCGCCCTTAAGCGCCTCCAGCACCTTGTCGGTAATATCCACCCTGTCGCTGGCGTAGATGGTGCCGTCGCCCACGATAAGATCGTAACTTTCTTTCTTGGCCAGCGACACGATGGCCTCCGACACCAGCTTCTGCAACTTCGCGAACTCTTCGTTGCGACGGATGTTGAAATCCTCGCGAAATTCATCCTGGGCGCGCTTAAGGTCGCGCCGTTGCGAGACGATCTCGCGCTCCGCCCTGGCGCGCTCCGCTTCGCTGATCACGGGTCCGTCCTTGGCCAGTTTGTCTTCCAGGGCCTTCAATTGCTTTTGCGACTCCACCAGACTTTTATCACGCGGCGCGAATTCCTTTTCCAGCTTGCTGCGCGCCGCCTCGGCCTGCGGCGCCTCATCCGCTATCTTGGCGACATTTACAAATCCGAGTTTCAACTCCTGCGCGGAGGCAACCGATGACATCCAAAATACAGCCGTACACAGCGTGTAAAAAATCTTTCTCAAGCGTGTTCTCCTAGTCTAAAAAGCGGCTCCGATGGTAAATTGAAAGTTCTGCACATTATCGTTGTCTTTTTTGTTGAGAGGTTGTGCAAGACTGAAGCTCAGCGGGCCTATCGGGGAAATCCAGAGCACCGCCACCCCCGCTGAATAACGCAACAGGCCGGCGTCGAAGTCTTCATTGGTGCCATATACATTACCTATATCCAGAAAGGTGCTGAGCCGGGCTGACTTAGTGTCCTTCACAAACGGCAAGGGGAAAAACACCTCGACATTCCCCACCAGACGCACATTGCCCCCCAAGGGCCTGCCCGTCGAGGCTTTAGGCCCCAAGGTGTTATCTTTGAAACCTCTTACCGAGCGGCTGCCGCCGGCCAGAAAGTTTTCAAAGAAGGGCAACTCCGTGGTACCGCCATAACTGTCTCCGTAACCTACCTCGCCGTTCAGGGACAACACCCAGTTTTTAGCCAGCGGGAACAGCCTCAACTGACGATAGTTCACCTTGTAATACTCCAAACCCCCGCCCGGTAAGGCGGCATCCAGCGTCAGGTTTTGATATGCGCCCTCATCGGCGAGGATTGCGCGATTGCGGGTATCGTGCGACCAACCGGAAGTAAGCTTAATTGTATCAAATCTGCGCCCGTTTGCATCCAAAAAGGCGAGGTATTCGGTGGGAGTGTTATCCGTCGTTTTGATGTGGGTGTTTTCATAACCCAGGCCCACCCTGACCGTATCGAATTCGTTAATGGGGATGCCGAAATTGACAAGTCCGCCCTTCACATCGGAAAGATAATTCGCCACGTTGGCGTTACCGGCGTCGGTGCTGCGCGAGAACAGGCTGAAGCCCCGGCTGACGCCGTCCACCGTGTAATAGGGATTGGTATATGCAAAACTGTAAATTGTATTGATATCGCTGTTATTGAACGCAATATTGACGTGACTACCGCTGCCAAGAAAATTATCCTGGTTGACGCTGGTGTTGAAAATAATCCCCTGGGTCTGCGAATAGCCGAGACCCGCCAGGAAATTACCTGACGGTTTCTCCACCACCTTGAAATTGACGTCGATCTGGTCCGGTGTGCCGGGCACCGCCGGGGTCTCCACGTTCACCTCTTCGAAATAGCCGAGCTTCTCCAGGCGCACCTTCGAACGCTTGATGTTTTCAGTGGACGCCCAGGCGCCCTCCAGTTGCCGCATCTCGCGGCGCAGCACCTCGTCGCGGGTCTTGGTATTGCCGGCCATGCTTATGCGCCGCACATAGACGCGCTTGCCCGGATCTACGAAAAAGGTGAGCGAAACCTGTTTGTTTTCCTGATCAATCTCCGGAATGGTGTTCACGTTGGCAAAGGCATAGCCGTCTTTCCCCAGCCGTTCGCCGATCTTGGCACTGCTTTCGGTGGCCGCCTTGCGGGAAAAGATCGAGCCGGTCGGAACGCTGATGAGCTTGGCCAACTCTTCTTGGGGCACAACCAGATCTCCGGCCAGCTTCACCTCTTTGACCGTGTACTTCTCGCCTTCGGTGATATTGACGGTGATGTAGATGTCTTTCTTGTCCGGCGTGATGGAGACTTGGGTGGAATCAATATTGAAATTCAGATAGCCGCGGTCCAGATAAAAGGAACGCAGCGACTCCAGATCGGCAGTCAGCTTCTGCTTGGAATACTGATCGCTGTCGGTATAAAACGAGATCCACGTAGGGCCGCCCAACTGGAACGTGTCGAGCAGATCTTCCTTGTCAAAGGCCCTGTTGCCGACGATGTTGATCTCGCGGATTCTGGCCGCCCGGCCTTCGGAGATGTCTATCGTGACCGCCACCCGGTTGCGCTCCAGCGGCGTCACCGTCGGGCTGATCTTGACGCCGTATTTGCCGCGGCTGAAATACTGGCGATTCAACTCTTGTTCCACCTTGTCGAGCAGCGAGCGGTCGAACACCTGGCCCTCGGCCATGCCTTGCCCCTTGAGGGCCTTTACCAGCGTATCCGTCTCGATGTCCTTGTTGCCGGAGATCTTGATGCTGGCGACGGCCGGTCGCTCGGTGACGTAGATGACCAGCACGTCGCCCTCCCGCTCCAAGCGCACATCCTTGAAAAATCCGGTCTTGAACAATGCGCGGATCGCCTCCGCGGAACGGGCCTCGTCCAAAGTCTCGCCGACCTTGATGGGCAAATAATTGAACACCGTCCCCGCCGAAATGCGTTGCAGACCCTCGAGGCGGATGTCCTTCACTACAAAAGGCTCCACCGCCCATGTGCGCGTGATCAGCAGAATGGATACCAGCAATACTTGCAGCAAATTTTTCATTAGGGCGCCAGATATTTTTAAATACTTAAAAGGTCTGCTCAGCCAAGCAACCGCGTCAAATCGTTGTAGAAGGCCAACACGGTAAGCCCCAGCAGGAGGGTGATGCCTATCCGTTGTCCCAATTGCTCTATCCTGGCGGGGACGGGCCGGCCGGTGACGGCTTCAATAAGATAATACATCAGATGGCCGCCATCCAGTACCGGTACGGGCAATAGATTGAGCACCCCCAGGCTGACGCTGATAAGGGCCAGAAAGCGCAAAAAGGAGGCCAGGCCGTCTTGCGCGGAGTAGCCCGCATATTGCGCGATGCTGAGGGGCCCGCTCAGGTTTTCCAGCGAGGCCTGGCCGACCACCATTTTGCCGAGTATACGCAGGGTAAGCACGCTCATCTCCCACGTCTTGGCGCCCGCCTGCAGCAGGGCCTCGGCGGGATTGTAGCGCACCACGGCGCGCAGCGCCGCCGGAATTTCAGCAGGCGGTTCGGGTGCCGCGCCGATACGCCCTACGGTGCCTGTTTGGGCCTTCACGGCCGCAGGCTTCACCTCTAAGGCGAGCGGCGCACCGGCACGCTCGATCTGCATCTTGATGATCTGATTGGGACGTTTGCGGACAACATTCACCCAATCGTCCCAATTGTGGATAGCCGCGCCATCGGCCGTGAGAATTTTATCCCCCTTGGCAAGCCCGGCCGCCTCAGCCGCCCCCCCCTTCTCCACCTCGCCGATCACCGCAGGGAGCACCGGACGAACCGGCCTTATCCCTAAGTTTTCGAGCAGATCGCCACGGTCCAAGCCCTTCGGAGCGTCCCTGAGATCGAGGGTATGCAGGCGCCGGCGGGAATCCTGATCGCGCACCTCGAGCACGATCTCCCCTTTGCCATACACCTTGTCCAGCAAGATAAACAATGCCGCGTCCCAGGTGGGGGTCGCCTTGCCGTTTATGGCCACGACCTCGTCGTTGCTCTTCAAGCCCGCCTGTGCGGCGATGGAAGCGGGCTTGATCTCGCCGATGACCGGTTTCACCCCCTCGACGCCCATCACAAATAGAGTCCAGTAGGCGAGGATGGCGAACAGGAAATTGAACAGTGGACCGGCGGCAACGATGGCGGTGCGGCGCCCGAGACTCTTGCGGTTAAAGGCGCGCGCGAGTTCTTCGGGTTTGACCTCACCCTCGCGCTCATCGAGCATCTTGACGTAACCGCCGAGCGGCAAGGCCGCGATCACGTATTCGGTTTGATCGGGCCCGGCGAGACGCCGCCACAAGGGCCGCCCGAAGCCGATCGAAAAGCGCAGCACCTTGACCCCCAGACGGCGCGCAACCCAGTAATGCCCGAACTCGTGGATGGTGATTAAAATTCCCAGGGTGACCACAAAGGCGGCCACAGAAGTCAGTACCATATTCATGATCTGCCCCCGTGCCGGGCAGCTGGGAGGATGCGCCGACTCTCAGGGTGGGCCGCGTTGACGTGACTCATCGCGGTGAGACGCGCCGCGCTGTCGTCTTCCAGGATAACTTCGAGGGAATCGGCTTCACGCGGCGTCATGGCTTCGAGGGTGGCCTCGATGACTGGGGCAATGCCCGTAAACGGCAGACGCCCTTCCAGAAAGGCCTGCACCGCGATCTCGTTGGCGGCATTGAGTATGGCGGCGGCGGTGCCGCCGCAGCGCAGCGCCTCCAGGGCCAGACGCAAACAGGGAAAGCGCGCCAGATCCACCGCCTCAAACTCCAGGCGGCTCACCTCCATAAGATTCAGGGGTGGCGCACCCGAAGTGATATGGTCCGGCCAAGCCAGGGCGTGGGCGATGGGCGTACGCATGTCGGGGCTGCCCAACTGCGCCAGCACCGAACCGTCCAGGTATTCGACCATCGAGTGAACCACGCTCTGTGGATGCATCACCACTTCGATCTGCTCGGGTCTGGCGTTAAACAGCCAACTGGCCTCGATCACCTCCAGGCCCTTGTTCATCATGGTGGCGGAATCCACCGAGATCTTGCGGCCCATCACCCAGTTGGGGTGGGCACAGGCCTGGTCAGGCGTCACACGCTCCAACTCGCCGAGCGGCAGGGTGCGAAACGGCCCACCCGAAGCGGTAAGCAAAATACGCCGCACCCCGGCCCGTTCGAGACTTTGTTTAGCGTAGGCGGGGAGACATTGAAAGATGGCATTGTGTTCACTGTCTATGGGGATCAACTCGGCCTGGCAGGCGCGCACCTCGTCCATGAACAGCCGCCCCGTCATCACCAGCGCCTCTTTGTTGGCGAGCAGCACGCGCTTGCCCGCGCGCAGCGCCGCGAGTGTGGGCAACAGCCCGGCCGCGCCGACGATGGCCGCCATCACGTAGGCGGTTTGGGGAAGCGCGGCGATGGTCTCAAGGCCCGCCACATTTGAGAGTACTTTCGTCTCGGCATGCACCTCGCGCAGCCGCTGGGCGAGCCGCTCCGCCGCACGCTCATCGGCAAGCACCGCATAGTCGGGGCGCGTGGCGAGACACTGCTCGTACAAACGATCTACATCGTTATGCGCGCCCAACGCAACCACCCGATAGCGATCGGGATGGCGCGCGAGCACGTCCAGCGTGTTCACGCCGATGGAACCGGTGGAGCCGAGAATGGTTACACCTATCATGCACGCTGACCCAGCAGTACCAGTCCCAGCAGGAAGACCGGCGCAGCGGCGGTGAGACTGTCTATGCGGTCGAGGATGCCGCCATGCCCAGGCAAGAGATGGCCGCTATCCTTAACCCCCGCGTGACGTTTGAACATACTTTTGAATAAATCCCCGATGATGGAAACGAGCAAGGTCAGCAGGCACAGCAGCGCGAACAACCAGGGCTGGATCTGCGGCGCCAGCCACGGCTGAACCGCCAGTGCGTAGATCGCCACCGCGAGTAAGGCACCATAAACGCCTTCCCAAGTCTTGCCCGGGCTGATCTCCGGCGCGAGCTTGGTCTTGCCCCAACGATGACCCGCGAAATACGCTGCACTGTCACCCAGCCAGATAAAGGTGAGCAAAAATAACATCATATAGGGCGTCATCATATCACGCATCGTCAGCAAGGCGGCCCAGGGAGGGACGAGGACAAACAGTCCTAACAGCGCGGCCACAGGGGTTGCTGACCAGATGGACCTGCCGAGCGGAAAACCGATCACCCACATCGCGGCCAGCAACCAGCCCAGGAAGGCGGGCAATAAAACCCACATCACGGGGAGATACTGAACGCCAAACAGAACCACCAGCAGCAGGCCGACATACCCGGATCTTAACGGCGTGCCCCACTTCAACAATCCGCCCCATTCCCAGGCCGCGAGGGCCACCACCAGGGCCAATAGCAGGGCAAAATAAAGAGGGGGCAGGCCGAGAATCCCCAAGACGACCAGTGGGATGAGGATGGTGGCGGTAATCAGGCGTTGTTTAAGCACCTTTTACGGGTTCCACGATTTGTCCGATCTGTTCGCCGGTGTAGCCGAAGCGGCGCTGACGGCTGGCATAGGCGGCCAAGGCCTGTTCCAAATCGGGGACGTCAAAATCAGGCCACAAGGTATCCGTAAAATACAGCTCGGTATAGGCAAGCTGCCACAACAGGAAATTGCTGATCCGCTGTTCGCCCGCGGTACGAATAAACAGATCGGGCTCGGGCAGATCATGCAGCGCCATACACGACGCCAGCAGCTCCGTCGTCACCTGTTCGGCGCGCAGTTGCCCCTGCTCGACCCGGCAGGCGATCTGCCGCGCCGCCTGGGTGATGTCCCAGCGGCCGCCGTAATTGGCGGCGATGACGAGGCTGAGGCCGGTGTTGGCCTGGGTCAATTGTTCCGCCGCCTCGATCCCCCGCTGCAAGGCCGGAGCGAAGGCGCTGCGCTCGCCGATGACGCGCACTCGAATCAAATTCTTGTGCAGGTCCCCCACCTCGCTCTGCAAGGCCTTGAGGAACAACTCCATCAGCAGGCCTACTTCCTGTTCGGGGCGGCGCCAGTTTTCGCTGCTGAAGGCGAACAGGGTGAGCGCCTGGATGCCCCGCTCGGCACAGCCACGCACTGCCCTGCGCACGGCCTCCTGGCCCGCCCGGTGCCCGGCGATACGCGGCAGTCTGCGCTGTTTCGCCCAGCGCCCGTTACCATCCATGACGATGGCGATGTGTTTGGGTAACACAGTAGCTAGTGGCAAGTAGCAAGAGGCAAGAAAAAAACAGAGTGTGGCTGTTCTTCTTGTCTTGCCACTTGCCACTTGCTACTTGGTGCTGCCGTTATCATACCTCCATCAGTTCCTTCTCCTTGACCTCTAACAGTTTGTCGGTCTCGGTGATGTATTTGTCGGTGAGTTTTTGAACCTCTTCTTGCGCGCGGCGTTCTTCATCCTCGGAGACTTTTTTGTCCTTGAGCAGGGCTTTGAGCTCGTTGTTGGCGTCGCGGCGGACGTTACGGATGGAGACCCGCCCGTGCTCCGCCTCGGCGCGCACCACCTTAATCATGTCGCGGCGGCGCTCTTCGGTCAGCGGCGGTAGCGGCACGCGGATGACCGCGCCGGAGGTCGTCGGGTTGAGTCCAAGATCAGACGTGAGTATGGCCTTTTCAATCGGCTGGACCATATTTTTATCCCACGGCGTGACGGTCAGCGTGCGTGCATCGAAGGCAGTGATATTCGCCGCCTGGCTGAGTGGCACCTGGTTTCCGTAATACCCTACGGTGACGTGCTCAAGCAGGCTGGGATGGGCGCGGCCAGTGCGTAGTTTGGCGAGCTCGGACTTGAGCGAGTCCAGGCTTTTTTGCATGCGTGCGGTGGCATTCTTTTTAACGTCGTTGACCATAGATACCTCGAAACCAGTATCAAGTAGCAAGTAGCAAGAGAAGATACAGTAGTTTTCTGCTTGTCACTTGTTACTTGCTACTGTTACTAACTAACGTACCTTCGTCCTCGCCCATCACCACCCGCTTCAATGCGCCGGGCTTGTTCATATTAAATACCCGCAAGGGAAGATGGTAGTCGCGGCATAGGGTCATCGCGGCGACATCCATGACCATGAGCTTGCGCTCCAGGACTTGATCATAGGTCAGGCGCGGATAGTAGATGGCGTCGGCGTGCTTCATCGGGTCGGCCGAATAGACGCCGTCCACCTTGGTGGCCTTGATGACCAGTTGCGCACGCAGTTCGATGCCGCGCAGACTGGCGGCCGAATCGGTGGTGAAAAAGGGGTTGCCGGTGCCGGCCGCGAGGATCACGAGGCGGCCTTGTTCGAGGTGGCGCAAGGCGCGCCTGACGACGTAGTCCTCGCACACCTGACGCATCTTGATCGCGGACATGACGCGCACCTCGACCCCCAGCCGCTCCAACGCATCCTGCATGGCGAGCGCATTCATGACCGTGGCGAGCATGCCCATCTGATCGGCGGTAACGCGGTCTAACCCGCTCGCCGCCAGACCCACCCCGCGAAAGATATTGCCGCCGCCGATCACCACGGCCACCTGCACGCCCATCGTGAGCAGCTCGCGGATCTCGCCGGCGACGCGGCCGATCACGGCGGGATCTATGCCGTAGTCTTCCGCCCCCATCAGCGCCTCGCCGCTCAGCTTTAGCAATATGCGCCGGTAGGCGGGAGTGGCGTTGGGTTTGCCGGTAGTAGGTGTCATTCGTTTACAACTTCAGTTAACCGCAGAGGTCGCGGAGAAATCAATAACAAGGCCTTTTTGCTGACGCTATCCTGTTTTTGCCACTGCGCTTCATCAACTCACAGATATCTTATTCATCTGACACCTCTGCGTCCTCCGCGGTAAATTCAGTTGTTAACTCTTACGCACCTGAGCCATCACTTCGGCGGCGAAATTCTCGGTCTTCTTTTCGATGCCTTCCCCGACCTCGAAACGCTGGAAGCGGATTACCTTGGCGCTACGCTCCTGCAGCAGCTTCTCCATGGTGATGTCGGGATTCTTGACGAACGGCTGACCCAGCAGGGCCACCTCGGCCAAAAACTTTTTGATGCGCCCTTCGACCATCTTTTCGATGATCGCGGCGGGCTTGCCGCTCTCCGCGGCCTGCGCGGTGAATATCTCTCTTTCCTTTGCGACCAGTTCGACCGGCACATCGGCGCCGGCCACACACACCGGTTTATTGGCCGCGACGTGCATGGCGATGTCTTTGGCGAGCGCGGCGTCACCGCCTTGCAGCTCGACCAGCACGCCAATCCGGCTGCCGTGCAGATACGCACCCAACACGCCTTGGGTTTCGTAACGGACAAAGCGGCGCACGGCGATGTTTTCGCCGATCTTGGCGACCAGTGCCTGACGCGCAGCATTCACGCTGGCCGGGTCACCGGCCTTGAGCGGCATCTCCAGCAGAGACTCCAGATCCTTGGGCTTGCCCGCCAAGACCTGCTGGGCGACGGCCGTGGCAAAGCCCTTGAAGTCATCGCCCTTGGAGACGAAGTCGGTCTCGCTATTGATCTCGACCATCGCCGTCTGTTTCCCGTCGGGCGAAGGCTGGATGACGACCAGCCCTTCCGCGGCGATCCGTGAGGCCTTTTTATCCGCCTTGGCGAGTCCGGCCTTGCGCATCGCATCGGCCGCGGCGTCAATATCGCCGTTGGCCTCGACCAGGGCCTTCTTGCACTCCATCATGCCCGAGCCGGTCCTCTCGCGCAGTTCTTTAACCTGCGCCGCTGTAATCTCCATGATGATCCCTCTGAGCCTTACTTTGCCGAACTGGTTTTAGGTTTGGTTCTGGTCGTCGCCGTCCTAGGCTTCGCGGTGGGTCCAGGTTTGGCCGCGGTGCGCTTCTTGGGGGCCTCTCCGGCCGTTTCTCCCGCTGCCTCCGTCTTCACGGTGGCGCGGCGCGGCGCGCCCTTGACTGTGGCCTTGGTGACCTTTTTGGCGGGCCTTTCAGCAGCCACCGCGCCGGTTTCACTCAGTTCCACAAACTCATCGGGGGAGCCCGCCATCTGGGCGACGGAACCGCGACCCTCGATCACCGCATCCGCGGCGCCCTGGGCATAGAGTTGAATGGCACGGATGGCATCGTCGTTGCCGGGGATGACATAGTCCACCCCCTCCGGCCTGTTATTGGTATCCACCACGCCCACCACGGGTATCCCCAGCTTGGCTGCCTCGCTGACGGCGATCTTTTCATAGCCCACGTCAATGACGAACAGCGCGTCGGGGAGACCTGCCATATCCTTGATGCCCGCCAGGCTGCGATCCAGCTTGGCCAGCTCACGTCGCAGCATCAGGCCTTCCTTTTTGCTCATGCGTTCGAGACTGCCATCTAGCCCCATCGCCTCCAGCTCCTTGAGACGTTTGATGGATTGCCGGACGGTCTTGAAATTGGTGAGCATGCCGCCCAGCCAGCGGTGATTGACGTAAGGCATGCCGCAGCGCTTGGCCTCTTGCTCGGTGACCTCTTGGGCTGCGCGCTTGGTGGCCACGAACAGGATGGTGCCGCGATTGGCCGCAAGGCTGCCGATGAAATTCATGGCTTCACTGTAGAGGGGCAGGGTCTTTTCAAGATTGATGATGTGGATCTTGTTACGTTGCCCGAAGATGAAAGGCGCCATCTTGGGGTTCCAGTAACGGGTCTGGTGGCCGAAGTGCACGCCGGCCTCCAGCATTTGACGCATGGATACGTTTGTCATCTTGACTCCTAAGTGTAGGGTTAATCTTCCATACGCACATACATCCAACCCGCCGTTGAAACGGCAGGCACCCAGATATACCTAATAAGCGTATGTGTGTATTCTAGAGACTGGTTAGCTAAGGAACCAGAGGTTCCTTGCGGTGCAGGGATGCACCGCCATGTCTCAAACACCTAAGTGTTTGAGACATGAAGAAAAACAAAAATCACACTTTTTGTTTTTCGTCTCTGAAAAATCCATGGATGGATTTTTCAGAGTTTCCCTAAGACGAGTTCTAGTAGCCGTATATTATGCCCTAAATTAAGGCCCCGGAACAATCGTTAGTATGCGAAAATAGTGCTAAATAGGGTGCTTGGTATCCCTTTAGCTCCATGAGTGTAACCATCAAAACACCGGAAGAAGTCCTGAAGATGCGGGTCGCGGGGCGGCTCGCAGCCAACGTGCTGCACATGATCCGACCCCATGTAAAGCCCGGTGTCAGTACCGGCGAACTCGACCGGATCTGCCACGACTATATCGTCAACGTGCAACAGGCCGTGCCCGCCCCGCTCAATTACCGCGGCTTTCCGAAATCCATCTGCACCTCGGTCAACCACCAGGTGTGCCACGGTATCCCGGGCGACAAGGCGCTCAAGGAGGGCGATATTTTGAACATTGACGTCACCGTCATCAAGGACGGTTATCACGGCGACACCAGCAAGATGTACTTCGTCGGCGAGCCCTCGGTGATCGCCAAGCGCGTATCGCGTATCAGCTACGAATCTATGCGCATCGGCATCGAAATGGTGAAACCGGGAATCAGACTAGGCGACATCGGCGCGGCCATTCAACGTCACGCCGAGGCGAATAATTGTTCAGTGGTACGTGAATATTGCGGTCACGGCATCGGCCGGGTGTTCCACGAGGAGCCGCAAGTGCTGCATTACGGTATGGCCGGCACCGGCATGACGCTGGAGCCCGGCATGACCTTTACCATCGAACCCATGATTAACGCCGGCAAACGGCACGTCAAACTGCTGCCCGACCAATGGACCGTGGTCACCAAGGACCATAGCCTGTCGGCGCAATGGGAACACACGGTGCTCGTCACGGATGACGGCTTTGAAGTGCTTACGCAACGCCCCGGCGACGATATTTAGTCATTAGGGCACCTCTAAAAATGATGGATTTTGCTTCAAGACAAGGCGCAGCGCAGTCGAGCAGCGCAGCATACACGCCAGTATGTGAGCAGCGCAGACAAGCTGCAACG
>JAYUCX010000069.1:0-4148 GCA_043740145.1 Gammaproteobacteria bacterium | reverse complement strand
AACTGCGATCTCGACCACGCCGTGTATGACAACCCCGAGCTGGTTGAAGCGGTCCGGCAATTGGCCATTCGCAGCCGGGTTTCAGAGATCAGGATCCTGGTGCGTAATTCGGAGCGCATCGTGCAGCGAGGGCATCGTCTCATCGAACTCAGCCGCCGCCTGGAGAGCCTCATCAAGATCCGTAAAGTGACTGATGAATACCGGCACTACAACGGTTCTTTTCTGGTGGTGGACCGGCGCGGGTTAATCCATAACAAGACCGGCGAGAGTTATCGCGCGGCGGTGAATTTCAATGCACCATCAGAGGCCGCACTGCTGCTGCATTTTTTTGATGAGGTGTGGGCGCGCAGCGAGCCGGATCCGGAACTGCGCGCGTTGGGTATCTGAACGGCGGTATAAAGCCATAAGCGATTGATGTGGACGAGATTTTTCGTGGAGTTTACACTGTAGGCAACGAATCCGCTCACAATGACAAGTCATGAGAATCGCCCTCGGAGTGGAATACGACGGTACGCAGTTCTGTGGCTGGCAGGTGCAAGAGGGTGTGCGCACTGTGCAGGCGTGTATAGAGCAGGCGCTTGCCAAGGTCGCCGATCATCCTGTGCGCGTGATCTGCGCGGGACGCACCGATACGGGCGTGCATGCGCTAGGTCAAGCGATCCATTTTGATAGCGAGGCCATGCGCAACGAACGCGGATGGGTGTTCGGCGCGAATACCCATCTCCCCAAGGATTGCAGCGTGATCTGGGCACGTGTAGTGAGCGATGATTTTCATGCGCGTTATTCGGCGCTCTCCCGCCACTACCGTTACGTGATTTTCAACCGCGCGGTGCGCTCCGGCGTCTTTGCAAACAAGGTGAGTTGGTGTTATCTCCCGCTCGATGAACGGCGCATGCGCGAGGCCGCACAGCACCTGATCGGCGAACACGATTTTTCCTCCTATCGCGCGGTGGCCTGTCAGGCGAAACATGCGGTGCGCACGGTACACCGCCTGGACGTTGCTCGCCACGGGGAGATGGTCGTCATTGACATTGTCGCCAATGCCTTCCTGCATCACATGGTGCGCAACATCGCCGGTGTGCTGATGACGATAGGGAGCGGTGAGCACGAACCGGTTTGGGCCCAAGAGGTGCTGGAGGCGCGTGATCGCACGCTGGGCGGCGTCACCGCGTCGCCGCAGGGGTTGACCCTGATGGCTGTTGAATACCCTAAAACCTTTGCCCTACCAAAGCCCAGCGCAGAACCGTTTTTTTTGAGTTAGAATGATCAATAGGCGAGCATTATCCCTACAATAGTGGTGTTTTCTTCCCCTTTTCTCTTGTATCTTGTCACTTTTCTCTGCCTTATTATGCGTACACGGGTTAAAATCTGCGGCATTACCAGACCTCAAGATGCCATTGAAGCCGCTAGGCTAGGGGCCGATGCGATCGGCTTAGTGTTTTATCCACCCAGCCCGCGCGCGGTGACCATGGAGCAGGCGCGGGCCGTCGTCGCCGTGATACCGCCTTTTGTCACGGTGGTGGGCCTATTCGTGGACGCCAAGCTCGCAGAAATTTCCGCAGTCCTGGACGCCGTGCGGCTGGATACGCTGCAATTTCATGGTCACGAGCCGGCGGCGGAATGTGCCCGTTACTCGCGGCCTTACATCAAGGCGCTGCGCATGAGCGAGGATATGGACGTGCGCGCCGCTGTGCGCGATTATGCGGAGGCCAGCGCGGTACTGCTGGATACCTATCATCAAGAATTGCCAGGCGGAACGGGGCAGAGCTTTGACTGGTCGCGCGTGCCGATGGATTTGGACAAGCCCATTGTTCTTTCCGGCGGGCTCAATCCCGAAAATGTGGCGGATGCGATACGTAGGGTGTGGCCCTACGCCGTGGATGTGAGCGGCGGCGTGGAAGCTGCAAAGGGCATTAAGGATCATCGAAAGATGGCGAAATTTATCAACGAGGTCAACCATGTCAGCGTCTCCTAAATCCATGCGAAGCGCGCCTTTCGGATCATTACCGGACGCCAACGGGCATTTCGGCCCCTACGGCGGACGCTTTGTGGCCGAGACGCTGATGCAGCCGCTCGAAGAGTTGCGCCAAGCTTATGAACGTTATAAAAATGACCCTGATTTCATCGCAGAATTTGAAAATGATTTAAAAAACTACGTAGGCCGGCCTTCGCCGCTGTATTTCGCCGAACGTTGGAGCCGGCAACTGGGCGGAGCGCGCATTTATCTCAAGCGCGAGGATTTGAATCACACCGGCGCGCACAAGATCAACAACACCATCGGACAGGCGCTGCTCGCCAAGCGCATGGGAAAGACGCGCATCATCGCCGAGACCGGGGCGGGGCAGCACGGCGTCGCCACCGCCACGGTGGCCGCGCGGCTGGGTTTGGAGTGCGTGGTGTACATGGGCAGCGAAGATATCAAACGCCAGGCGATCAACGTCTTTCGCATGAAGCTGCTGGGCGCTACCGTGGTGCCGGTCGAATCGGGTTCTAAAACCCTGAAAGACGCGCTCAACGAGGCGATGCGCGATTGGGTGACCAACGTGGACAACACCTTTTACATCATCGGCACCGTGGCCGGGCCGCATCCCTATCCGATGCTGGTGCGTGATTTCCAGTCCGTGATCGGCCGCGAGGCGCGCGCGCAGATTCTGGAACAGGAAGGCAGGCTGCCCGATGCGCTGGTCGCCTGCGTGGGCGGTGGCTCCAACGCCATCGGATTGTTCTATTCATTTTTGGAAGATGTGAACGTCAAACTCTACGGCGTCGAGGCGGCGGGCGAGGGTCTCGAAACGGGTCATCATGCGGCGACGCTGTGCAAGGGCCGCCCCGGCGTGCTGCACGGCAATCGTACTTACCTTATCGAAGACGACGACGGCCAGATCATCGAGACGCACTCCATCTCCGCGGGCCTCGATTATCCCGGCGTCGGGCCCGAACACGCCTGGCTCAAGGACAGCGGGCGCGCGACCTACGTAGCGATTACCGACGACGAAGCGCTCCAGGCCTTTCATGACCTCACGCGCATCGAAGGCATCATGCCCGCGCTGGAGTCGAGCCATGCGCTCGCCTATGCTGCCAAGCTCGCGCCAACCATGAAAAATGACCAGATCATCATCGTCAATTTGTCAGGCCGTGGCGATAAAGATATTCATACCGTCGCGGCGCGTGAGGGAATTAAGGTATAAAAGACCGCTAGGACAAAATTATTTATGAATAGGCCTCAAGAAAAAAATCCAGTAATAGAGCCTCAGCGAACCGCGGCTAACCGCATCACGCAATGCTTTACCGCGCTGCGCGCGCAAAGGCGCAAGGCGCTGATCCCCTTTATCACCGCCGGTGATCCGAATCCGGAACTGACTGTGCCGCTGATGCACGCCATGGTGCAGGCAGGCGCGGATATCATCGAGCTCGGCGTGCCGTTTTCCGATCCGATGGCCGACGGCCCGGTGATTCAGCGTGCCAGTGAACGTGCGCTTAAACATCACATGAGCCTGCGCCACACACTCGATCTGGTGCGTGAATTTCGTATCAAAGATAACGTCACCCCCATCGTACTCATGGGTTATCTCAATCCCATTGAGGTCATGGGCTACGAAACCTTCGCGCATGCCGCGCGAGAAGCCGGCGTGGACGGCGCGCTCACCGTAGACATGCCGCCCGAAGAGGCGCAGGATTTGATCCACGCGCTGCGCGCGCAGGCTATCGCGCCTATCTTCCTGCTTGCGCCCACCAGCACGTCGGAGCGCATTGCCAAGATCAGTGCGCTGGCGCAGGGCTATCTCTATTATGTTTCGTTAAAAGGCGTGACCGGCGCGGCGACGCTCGATGTCGAGGACGTCAGGCGCAAGCTTAAAGATATCCGGGTGCTCACTCCGTTGCCGCTCGGTGTAGGCTTCGGCATCAAGGACGCCGCCTCCGCCGCGAGCATCGCCGAACTCGCCGACGCCGTCATTGTGGGCAGCGCGCTGGTGCAGAAGATCGAGGCGCTCATCGCACAACCCGGCCAGATCCTTTTGGAAATACCCGCGCTGTTGAAAGAGATGCGTGCGGCGATGGACAAGGTGACTTCCGACGCACAAGGAGGTGCTAGTGTCGTGGGAGGCAGGATGCCGGGAGCGACCGGTGCCGCCACGATATGAGGGCAT
>JAYUCX010000068.1:0-4159 GCA_043740145.1 Gammaproteobacteria bacterium | reverse complement strand
GCTTGAAACCCGTCAAGACACGCATCCGTGAGACAGCTGCGCTGTTGCTGGTTGATCGTGTGCGCAAGAAGCTGGGTCTTTCGGCGCAGACGCCGACGTTGCACATGAGTTTCACCGGCAATCCCGGCACCGGCAAGACCACGGTTGCGTTACGCATGGCAGAGATACTGCATCGTCTCGACTACGTGCGCGAGGGACACCTCGTATCCGTCACGCGCGACGATCTGGTCGGGCAATATATTGGCCACACTGCACCCAAAACCAAGGAAGTGCTGAAAAAGGCGATGGGCGGCGTGTTGTTCATTGACGAGGCTTATTATCTCTATAAGCCGGAGAACGAGCGTGATTATGGCGCGGAGTCGATCGAAATTTTGCTGCAGGTGATGGAAAACAACCGCGACGACCTGGTGGTGATCCTCGCCGGCTACAAAGACCGGATGGACAAGTTTTTCCACAGCAACCCCGGCATGCGTTCGCGCATTGCCCATCATATTGACTTCCCGGATTACAGTGCAGAGGAGTTACTGGCCATCGCCAAGCTGATACTGGAAGAGCAACAGTACCGCTTCAGCCCGGACGGTGAAAAGGCATTCTTCGATTACATCGGCAAGCGCATGAAGATGGAGCACTTCGCCAATGCCCGCAGCATTCGCAACGCGCTAGACCGCGCACGCTTGCGTCAGGCGAATCGCTTATTTGCCCGTCCAGATGCCAAGCTCACCAAGAAAGACATGGTGACTATAGAGGCCGAAGACATCTTGGCGAGCCGCGTATTCAGTGAAGGTGTGCCCGACACGGAGGGTAAGACTTAAGGCACCTCCACAGGAAGGGTTATGAATCTTGCAGCTTCTCTAAACAAAAACGACAAGGCGTGCATGGAAGAGATCAAAAAACTAACCGCAGGCTTCGCGCGCTTTCGTGTCAAATATTTCGAAAAGCATCCTGAGCTGTTTGATCAGCTTTCACGTCAAGGGCAGTCCCCCAATGTCATGGTGGTGGCTTGCTGCGACTCGCGCGTAGACCCCGCCATAATCACCGACTCCGATCCGGGTGATCTGTTCGTAGTGCGCAACGTCGCCAACCTGGTGCCACCCTGCGAGATGGGCGGCGGCTACCACGGCACCAGCGCCGCGCTGGAGTTTGCAGTGCGCACACTGGAGGTCAAGCATATCGTGATACTCGGTCACTCGCAGTGCGGCGGCATACAATCGCTGCTGCAAGGCATCAAGGCCCCGCAGGGGGACTTCATCATTCCGTGGATGGCCATCGCCGAGGAGGCGCGCCAGAAGGTCAACACGCTACACGCGCACGCTCCTGACGCGATGCGACAGCGCGCTTGTGAGCAGGCCTCGATACAGGTCTCGTTACGTAACCTGTCCACTTTTCCCTGGGTGCGCGAACGCGTGGCGCAAGGCACGCTGTATCTGCACGGCTGGTATTTCGACATTGACCGTGGCGAACTGCTGGGCTATAACCCCGATACGGAACTTTTTGAAGTTTTGGAGTAGTTCCCATAGTAGGGTAGACTGGGTGTAAGTCATGCCCCGCCACTACACGATTACACTGTCCTGCCCAGACCGCCCCGGCATCATCGCCGCGGTAAGTTCATTTATTGCCTCGCATGGCGGCAGCATCGGCGAAAGCGCCAGTCACACCGAGACCTCGACCCGCCATTTCTTTATGCGTGTGGAGATTCTTGCGCAAACCTTACCCTTTGGCCTGGAAGAACTACGGGCGCGCTTCGCAAGACCGGCTGATGAACTCAACATGCAGTGGCAGATCGCCGATTCTGCGGTCAAAAAACGTGTGGTGATCCTGGTGAGCAAGCAGGAGCATTGTCTGTCCGATCTGCTCTACCGCTGGCGCAGCAGGGAATTTGAATTCGATATTCCCTGTGTGATTTCCAATCACGATGATACGAGGAGTATGGTCGAGTGGCACGAGATTCCTTATATCCATGTCCCGATTGTCTCGGAGAATAAACTTGTCGCGCATAAGGAGATTTTGCGGCTCTGCGAACAACATCAAGCGGATGCGATTGTGCTCGCGCGCTATATGCAGGTATTACCCGATTTCTTCTGTGTAGCCTATCCCAGCCGCGTCATCAATATTCATCACGGCCTGCTGCCGGCGTTTGTAGGCGCGCGGCCCTATCATCAGGCCTTCGAGCGTGGCGTCAAACAGATCGGCGCCACGTGTCACTACGTGACCCAAGAACTGGATGCAGGACCCATCATCGAGCAGGATGTAATCCGCGTGGATCACACGGAGACAGTGGAAGACCTCATCCGTCTCGGCAAGGATGTCGAGAAGACGGTGTTGTCACGCGGCGTGCGCTATCACGTGGAGGATCGCGTGCTGGTGCACGGCAGCCGAACGATGGTGTTCAGATAAACAAATAGCCAACGCCAAAATTCCACAACCAGCAGCCGATTTCTATCTAACTAATAGATCCGGCTGCCAACCCAAGATCCACAACAGAGTAAAAAATCCAAGCACATACGCCACGGGTACATGCCAACCCTCTTTCAGCCAGCGCCAAGTGTTCTTCGCCTCTGGGAAAATAGTGCTGATCGCGACACCTGCCGAAGAGCCGAACCAGATCATGGAGCCGCCGTAGCCCACGGCGAAGGCCAGCAGCCCCCAGTCGTAGCCGCCCTGCTGCAAGGCCAATGCGGTGAGCGGGATATTGTCGAATACCGTGCTTACCCAGCCTAACCCAAAGGCAGTTTGCCAGGAAGGATCAGGTAGGGCTGTGACCGGCATCAACGAGGCGGCGAGTACCAGCGCGACGAGAAACAACGAACCCTTAAGCGCCTTGCGCGCCTCGCCCCAGGGGATGGGATGAAAAAAACCGCCCGCCAGAATGGCGAGCCAGGCGCCGATCGCCGGAAAATCCAGCAGCACATTGGTGGTGATGAGTCCGCTGATAATGAGCATTACAATGGCAAGCCGCGTGAGTACCAGCACGCCGAATACGCCGATTTCCTCTGAGTGCGCGTGAGCGCCGTGTGGTGGATTTTTTCGTATCGGATGCGCGCGCTGCTGAAAACGGCTGGCAAAAATGCCTGAAAAAATTACTGCGACCACCGCAGCGATGAAGGCGCCGGCCACATGCTGCGCCGGCACACCGGCGATCCACATCATGGTGGTGGTGGTGTCGCCGATCACCGAGCCTGCGCCGCCCGCGTTGCTCGCTGCAACTATCGCCGCGAGATAGCCTACCGTGACGCGATTATCAAACACTTTTTTTGCGATCACGCCGCCTATCACCGCAGCGGCGATGTTATCAAGAAAGATAGAGAGCAGTGCAATCAGCACCAGCAATACGAACCCGCCCTTCCAGTCATCCGGCAGCCAGCGCGGCAGGAGTTCCGGTACGCCGGAATCTTCAAAGTGCCGCGCAAGCATCGCAAAGCCGATCAGCAGGCCAAACAGATTGAGCAGCAGCCGCCACTCATGCGCCAGATGCGACAACAGATCTAGGTCCTGCGCGAGCACTTTGTAGGCTATGATCACGGCAAGCCCACATGCCGCTACCTCGAAGCTGCGGCGGTGTAAAATGGCTACTCCTAGTAGGGTGAGTCCGAAGAAGATGAATTCGAGGGGAATATTGAACAGGCTCATATTGATTTTGTCATTCGCCGGGTAACTCATTCTATCCGAATTATCATTTTAAAACTGAGGCCAGGCGGTGCGCGTGGCGCGTGGTTTCCGGCAGGCGGTATTTAGTCGTGCAGGCCAGCACATAATGAATGGCGGTGGGGAGGCTCACCCGATGGCCGGGGGAGACATAAACAGGGGCGACGTTGGCGCGTGTGCGCAGCGCCGCGCCGATGATCTCGCCACGATCCCTGAGTGGTTGCCAGGCGCCGCGTTCTGATGGTAATTGTTCATGTGTGCCGACCAATAAGGATTTCGCAACGCCTATTGTGGGTATATCGGTGAGTACGCCCAGATGACTGGCGATGCCGATGCGGCGCGGATGCGCGATACCCTGCCCGTCGCAGAGAATCAGACCGGGTCTTATTGTTAAAAGCTTGAGTGCCTCCAGCACGGCGGGCAGCTCACGAAAGGAGAGCAGCCCCGGCACATAAGGAAAAGTGAGGGGCGCTCGGGCGAGCGCGGAGTCCACAAGCTCCAAGCCAGGAAAATTCAA
>JAYUCX010000067.1:0-9876 GCA_043740145.1 Gammaproteobacteria bacterium | reverse complement strand
TTATTTTGTATTAGTCGGCGAGCAGGCCGAGCGCCGTGGTCTGGTGCTTGCGGAGCAACTGCGCGACGCATTGCCGGGACTGCGGCTGGTGATGAACTCCGGCGGCGGTCATTTCAAGAATCAACTCAAGCGTGCCGACAAGAGCGGCGCCGACCACGCCCTGATACTCGGCGACGATGAATGCACCCAGTCTGAGATCAGCATTAAGCACCTCCGTCTCGATATCGCCCAGCGCCGCATCCCGCAGTCGGATCTGGCCAACTTCCTTTCTAAATACTTATAGTTAGTCCAAAGTCGCAGCATAGCGCTAGTTGGACTTAGTCTATGCTGCACATCCGAATTTGGTCAGATCTCCGCCATAGGTGCCGAACCATTTGTTGCCTTGCGCATCTATGGCGATTTTATAGACACCCAGGCTCATGAGTCCGCCATGCGTATTCTGTACCGTGTAAAGCTCATGATCCTTGTAGGTGCGCAGGTCATGCTTGATGATGTCGCCGCTGAGGCCCAGCCAAAGATAATCGCCCTCGAAGGCGATACTCATGACCTTAGAGCGCGTGTTAATGTTTTGCCATTTGTAAGGCAAACTTGCGGGCGCGGGCTGTTGGGGAGTGGCCGCCGGCGGACCGGGCGGCGACTCCGCGCCGTGGGCTATGGAGAGATTAAACAGAGCGCCGCCAAGCAGGCAGGGGGCAGGTATTTCAGAAGCTTCATGGAGTATGATCCTGATGAAAAAATGCAGGCCTCATCATAGCAAAAACCGGCGGAATACTTCAGCCTATCGGCCCTATTCCTGACTGTATTTATGTTATAATTTCACTTTTTTATAGGCGCATTTCAAAAGTCCCTCACCAGGCCGCAGTGTATTGAACTCAACGCAGACACAGCCCCGCAGGTCCGAGACAGGCAGCGCTTCAACTCTACATTTAGAGGCCATTGATCTGGAGTGCGTCCGCAGCGACCGGCAGTTGTTCACCGGGCTGAATCTATCACTGCGGCCCGGGAACCTAATCCAGATAGAGGGACCTAACGGGAGTGGCAAGACCAGTCTGCTGCGTATTTTGTGCGGACTCACCTCGCCTGCTCAGGGAGAAGTGCGCTGGTGTGGTCAGGACATTAGAGCGGCGCGGCCGGAGTATATGGCCGAGGTGGCCTATCTCGGCCACTCCCCCGGAATAAAAGGGGATCTGACACCGAGAGAGAACCTGGCGATAGCGCGCGGACTTGCGGGGGCCAATTCCGCTGTCTCCGTGGACGAGGCCCTGGAGCGCTTGGAAATGACCGATTTTGATGAACAGCCGGTACGCACCCTCTCCGCGGGGCAGCGACGCCGCGTGGCCCTCGCCCGGTTGCTGGCTACCCGTGCCACGGTGTGGATACTCGACGAGCCCTTCACGGCATTAGACCGGGGCGGCGTGCGCTTGGTCGAGGAGATGCTCGCGGAACATCTGGTGAGCGGCGGTATGGCGGTGTTAACCACACATCATCCGGTGGGTATCGCCGAGGCGCATGTAACGCGGCTGGAGCTGGGTACATAAGCGACGATGTTTAATGCCTTCCACGTAATACTGCGCCGCGATTTGACCCTGGCGCTGCGCAGGCGGACGCAGATTGCCAACCCGCTGGTGTTTTTTGTTATCGTGGTCAGCCTGTTTCCGCTCGGCGTAGGCCCGGAACCGAATTTATTAAAGACGCTGGCGCCGGGAGTCATCTGGGTGGCCGCCCTGTTGGCCGCGATGTTGTCACTGGAAGGGATGTTTCATTCCGATTTCGAGGACGGTTCGCTGGAGCAATTGTTGATGACCCCGCACCCGGCATCGCTGACTGTGCTGGCCAAGGTGGTGGCGCACTGGCTGGTGGCCGGCCTGCCGTTATTGGTATTGGCGCCGTTGCTCGGCGTGTTGCTGCATTTGCCGGCGGAATCCATTCAGGTCCTGGTTATCACCCTGGCGTTGGGAACCCCGGTACTCAGCCTGATCGGCGCGATTGGCGTCGCGCTCACTGTAGGGCTACGGCGCGGTGGCGTGTTATTATCGTTATTGGTGTTGCCCCTCTATATCCCCGTGCTCATCTTCGGGGCCGGGGCGATAGATGTGGCAAGCAGCGGCGTCTCGGCGTCCGCGCATCTGTTTATCCTGGGTGCGTTGCTGGCCCTGGCCTTGAGCCTAGCCCCGTGGGCGGCTGCGGCGGCGTTACGAATCAGCGTGGAGTAGTGAGACATAACGATGTGGGTATGGCTACATAAATTCGGTTCCCCCAAGTATTTCTTTACGATCTCCGGGCGGTTGCTCCCGTGGTTAGGCGGCGCAACCCTTTTACTGCTGGCGGCGGGACTCTATCTCGGCCTGTTCGCCTCGCCGGCTGATTACCAGCAACGCGACAGCGTGCGCATCATGTACATCCACGTGCCGAGTGCGTGGAACTCCATGTTCATTTATCTGCTGATGGCGGTCGCCGCGGCGATAGGGCTGATCTGGAACATCAAGATCGCCGACATCGTCGCCGCGGTCTCGGCGCCGATCGGCGCCTCCTTTGCCTTCCTCACCCTGGTAACCGGTTCGCTGTGGGGCAAACCCATGTGGGGCACCTGGTGGGAGTGGGATGCCCGGCTCACTTCGGAGCTGATCCTGCTGTTTTTGTATCTCGGCTACATGGCACTGCAATCCGCATTTGAAGACCGTCGCACGGCGGCGCGCGCCTCGGCTGTGCTCGCCATCGTGGGTGCGGTCAACGTGCCTATCATTTATTACTCGGTGCAGTGGTGGAACACCTTGCATCAGCCGCAGAGTCTGGGTGTGGGCATGTCCACCATACACGCGAGCATGCTGGTTCCGCTGCTCTTGATGGCGCTGGCCTTCAAGCTGTTTTATTTCACCGTGCTGTTGATCCGCACGCGCAGCGAGGTGCTGGAGCGCGAGCGTAATAGCGGGTGGGTGCAGGAGGTTATCGAGGAGATGGCGGCCAAAACAGAAACCAATCTCGGCAGGAGCGGCAATGAATATCGCTGAATTTTTTCACATGGGCGGTTATGGCTTTTATGTGTGGGGTTCTTACGGTGTCGCGCTGGTGGTGTTCACCGTGAATATCGTCTCGGCGCTGCGCAATAAGCAAAGGGTGTTGCATAGTCTGATGCGTTCCGCCGCCCGTAACAGGAGCCGCACATGACCCCGCGCCGCCAACGTATGATGCTGGTGATTTTAGTATTGCTGGGCGTGGGCACCGCCGTCGCGCTCACCCTCAACGCCTTTCGCGGCAATATGGTGTACTTTTACGGCCCCAGTCAGCTCGACACGGTGGAGAAGGCGCACGAACGCAACCTGCGCCTGGGCGGCTTGGTAGAGCAGGGCAGCGTCAAGCGCGAAGACGACGGCCTGACCGTGCATTTCATGGTGACGGACAACGTGAAAAGCGTGCCGGTGATTTACAAAGGTCTCCTGCCCGATCTGTTCCGTGAAGGCCAGGGTGTCGTTGCGCAGGGCAGGCTGACGCAGGATGGCGTGTTTATGGCGAGTGAAGTACTGGCCAAGCACGATGAAAATTATATGCCGCCGGAAGTCGCCGAGGCGATGAAAGAGGCGAAGCAAGGCGCACCGCAATTTTCCAGTACGTTGATGCAAGGAGGGATGGGTAAATGATTCCCGATATCGGTCATTTTGCACTGATTTTGGCGCTGGGCATGGCCTTGATACAAGCCATACTTCCCATCGCCGGCGCCGCGCGCGGCATCCCTTCCTGGACGGCAGTCGCCCGACCGGCGGCGCGCGGCCAATTTGTATTTTTAACGATAGCGATGGTTTGCCTGTGGTATTCGTTCATCACTAACGATTTTTCCGTGCGCTATGTCGCCAGCAACTCCAATTCTGCGCTGCCGTGGGAGTATCGTTTGGCGGCGTTGTGGGGCGCCCATGAAGGTTCGCTGCTGTTGTGGGTGTGGATCCTGGGGATCTGGACCGTGGCGGTGACCTTCTTCAGCCGCAGCCTTCCGGAGGCCTTTGTGGCGCGGGTGCTGGGGGTGATGGGCCTGGTGAGTATTGGATTCTTGTTATTCATGCTGCTCACCTCCAACCCCTTCGACCGGTTATTTCCCGCAGCCGTCGAGGGGCGCGATTTGAATCCGCTGTTGCAGGACATCGGCCTGATCGTTCATCCGCCGATGTTGTATATGGGGTACGTCGGTTTCTCGGTGGCCTTTAGCTTCGCCATCGCCGCCCTATTGGGCGGGCAGTTGGACGCCGCCTGGGCGCGCTGGTCGCGGCCCTGGACGACCGTCGCCTGGTCGTTCCTGACACTCGGAGTCACCCTCGGCAGTTGGTGGGCCTATTACGAACTCGGCTGGGGCGGCTGGTGGTTTTGGGACCCGGTCGAGAACGCCTCGTTCATGCCCTGGCTGGTCGGCACCGCGCTGATACACTCTTTGGCGGTGACCGAAAAGCGCGGCGGGTTCAAATCCTGGACTGTGCTGTGCGCGATCTTCGCCTTCTCGCTGAGCCTGTTAGGGACCTTCCTGGTGCGCTCCGGCGTGTTGACTTCGGTACATGCCTTCGCCACCGATCCCGAGCGCGGATTTTTCATCCTGGTGTTCCTGGTCATCGTGGTGGGCGGTTCGCTGCTGTTGTACGCCTGGCGCGCGCCGCGCGTCGGGGTGGGCGGCGCCTTTAGCTTGATCTCGCGCGAGACCCTGTTGCTCGGCAATAACGTCCTGTTCGTCACCGCCGCCGCCACGGTATTGCTCGGCACGCTTTATCCGTTGGGGCTCGATGCCCTGGGCTTGGGCAAGATCTCCGTCGGCCCGCCTTATTTTTCCACCGTGTTTGTCCCCTTGATGGTGCCAATCGTGTTTCTCATGGGCATCGGTCCCATCGCGCGCTGGAAGCAGCAGAGCCTGCCTGAGCTTGCGATACGTTTGCGTTGGGCCCTGGCTGCAAGTGTGGTCACCGCCCTGGTGTTGCCGGTGGTTATGGGTAAATGGACAGTTATGATCAGCCTGGGGCTGCTGATGGCGGCGTGGATCATCACCACGGTGTCGCAGAGCTTGTGGTCCAAGCTGATGCGTAACGGTGTGTCCGGATTGAAGTCGGCTGCGCTCGGCATGCCGCGCGGATTCTACGGCATGTCCCTGGCGCACTTTGGCGTCGCGGTGTTCATCATCGGCGTGACGCTGTCCGGCGGATATAGTCTGGAGAAGGAGTTGCGCATGGCGCCCGGCGACAAGGTGGAGTTGGCCGGCTACACCTTCCTCTTCCAGGGTGTTTCCGATATAAAAGGCCCGAACTACCAGGGGGTGCGTGGCAGGATAGAGGTCAGTAAGGGAGATAAGATGCTCCCCGCGATGGAGCCCGAAAAGCGCGTCTATCTGGTGCAGCGCAATCCGATGACCGAGGCGGCCATTGATGCCGGCCTCTTGCGCCACCTATACATCGCACTGGGTTCGCCTGCAGGCGAGGGCGGGGCGTGGAGCCTGCGGATTTACTACAAACCCTTTGTACAGTGGATCTGGCTGGGGCCAATGTGCATGCTGTTCGGCGGGTTGCTCGCCGCCAGCGACCGCCGCTACCGTCTCGCCGCGCGCCGTCACGCCGTCACTGAGTCGGAGCCCGCCGAGGGACTGGCGGCCGCAGGGGTCAAAGCGTCGAGCTAATCCACCCCATGGTTCGTTATCTCGGCCCCTTAGGGATATTTATTATCCTGGTGATCTTCTTGGCGCGCGGCCTCACGCTCAACCCACATGAGGTGCCATCGCCCCTAATCGGCAAACCCGCGCCGGAATTTTTGTTACCCCAAGTGCAGGACGCCAATCAGCAGTTCGGACGCAAGGATTTACTCGGCAAGGTCACACTATTAAATGTGTGGGCCTCGTGGTGCGTCGCATGCCGGCAAGAGCATCCGCTGCTGGTGCAGCTCGCGCGTTCCGGGCAGGTGGACATCTACGGCCTCAACTACAAAGACACCCGTGAAGACGCCATGCGCTGGCTCAATCAGTTGGGCAATCCCTACAAGGTGAGCGCCTTCGACCAGGAGGGCAAGGTGGGAATTGACTACGGCGTCTACGGCGTGCCGGAGACCTACGTGATAGACAAACAAGGCATCATCCGTTACAAACTTATCGGGCCGCTGACTCCGGAAAACCTGAATAAGGATATCCTTCCACTCGTTAAGGAGTTGCAAGGTTGATGCGTCGTCTATTTTTGGCCGCGATGCTATGGCTACCCGCTTTAGCATGGTGCGAGCCGGAGTCGGTGGACAGGATAAGCAGTGATCCTGTGATAGAGCATCGTCTCATGGTAGTGTCCGAAGAGTTGCGCTGTCTGGTATGCCAGAACGAGACCCTGGCCGCGTCGCGCGCCGGTCTGGCGATAGATCTGCGTAACGAGATCCGTGATTTGATGGTCAAGGGCTATACCGACAAACAGGTGGTGGACTATCTGGTCGCGCGTTACGGCGACTTTGTGAATTTTCGGCCGCCGCTGAAGCCGGCGACGTTTGCCTTGTGGTGGGGACCGTTTGTACTCGCCGTGCTGGCCATAGGCGTGCTTGTGTATTATCTGGCGCGGGTGCGGGTCCGTATGGCCAAGACCGGCGCGTTATCAAAACAGGACTATGACCGTGTCAATACCTTATTGGGTAAGGTGCGTGAGGATGGTAATACATGACGTTCTGGATTATTGCGGGCGCGATGATTATCGTCGCGCTGGTTTTTGTGCTACCTCCGCTGTTCAGACAGAGCCGGGTACGCGCCGTTGCCCGTGACAAACTCAACATCACGGTATATAAAGATCAACTGGCCGAACTGGAGGCCGATCTCAGAAACGAGGTCATAAGCGCCGAGCATTACGAACAGAGCCGCCAGGATCTGATGCGTAATCTGCTGGGCGATGTGGGGTCTACCTCCCAAGATAAACAACCCGCCGGCGAAAAACCGGGCACGGCGCGCGCCACCGCTATCGTCGTCGCGGCCGCCATACCGGTGCTTAGCATAGGCCTGTATTCGATATTGAGCCAAGTGGAGTTGACGCACGGGCCGCAGCCCATGGAGAGTGCCCAGGATGGCGGTATCTCCCCGGAGATTATGGTGCAGCGGCTGGCGGAGCGCCTCAAGTCAAATCCCAATGACGGCGAGGCCTGGGCCAGGCTGGGACTGTCCTACGGTGTGTTGGGACGTTACAAGGAGGCGGCGGAGGCCTATGCCAAGGCGCTGCCGCTCATCGGCGACAATCCGCAATTGCTGGCCGATTACGCAGAGGTCATGGCCTTGAGTCACGAAGACCAGCACCTCGCCGGTCAACCCACCGAATTGTTTCAAAAGGCGCTGAAGCTTGATCCCGCTAATCAAAAGGCGCTGTGGCTGGGCGGCATGGCCTCATTCCAGCAGCAAGACTATCGTAGCGCGATAGAATATTGGCAGCGGCTAGTCGCCTCCCTCCCGCCGAATTCGGAGGGGCTCGGCACGGTTAAAAATCATATCGCCGAGGCGCAGGCCCGCGCCGCCAATCCGGTGACGCGTTAAAAATAAGCAGGGAGTGATTCGTGCAAGTATCTCAAACAGAACAAGAACAACTCGAAGACCTTAAAAAGTGGTGGAAGGAAAACGCCAAGGCTGTGATTGCCGGTGTGGTGATTGGCCTCAGCGTGCTGTTTGCCGTATGGGCCTGGCGCGATTATTCGCGCAGCCAGGGCGAGGCGGCGTCGGCAGAGTATCAGCTGCTCATCGGCGAGGTGAAAAAGGGTGATGCGGAGGCCGGCCTCAAGCGCGGGGTGAGCATCATCAACCAATTCGGGACGACATCCTACGCGGTCTTCGCCGCTTTTGCGCTGGCCAAGTTGGAACTGGAGCGGGGGAATCTCGGCGAGGCGCACAAGCGCCTGGAGTGGGCGCTGAACCATGCCAAGCAGGACGAGCTGCAACACATCGCCCGGCTGCGGATGGCGCGCGTGATGCTCGCCGAAGGTCAGCACGACGCGGCGTTGAAACTTCTCTCCCTAGCGCAACCCGGCAGTTTTCTCCCCGCGTATGAAGACTTGAAGGGCGATCTTTATCTCGCCTCGAGTCAAACCGCTGCAGCTCAGATGTCCTATCAGCGTGCCTTGAATGCCGCCGCCCAGGATGACATCAAGCAACTCATCCGGATAAAACTGGATGACGTGGGCGCTCCCCAGCCCGCCGCCAAAAAAACTCCATGATGCGACGCTCCATGATGCATCGTCTAGTTGCCGCCGCTTTGCTGGTTTTACTTTCCGGGTGTGGCACCGTTAAGGATTATTTTGCCGGCAAAGACAACATCGCCCCCCCCGCCCCTTTGCCGCCGTTGACCGCCACGCTGAACGTCCAGACGGTGTGGTCGGCCCGCGCGGGTGTGGGCAGCGCCAAGGAATATGTCAAGCTCACGCCGAGCGTCAGCTCTGATAAGGTCTTTGCCGCGGACAGCGCGGGATTGGTCAGCGCCTATCAGGCTGGCACCGGACAAATTATTTGGAGTGTGCAAACCAAGGCGCCGGTCTCCGGCGGGACCGGCAGTGGCGAGGGACTGGTGCTGGTGGGGACGCGCGATGCCGAGGTGCTTGCCCTGGATGCGGCGAGTGGTGCGGAAAAGTGGCGCGCCCAGGTGTCGAGCGAAGTGCTCTCGGCGCCCCGCGCCCAGTCGGAGATCGTCGTCGTACGCACGGTGGACGGCAAGCTGTTTGGTTTGAAGGCCGGCGACGGCAGCCGTCTCTGGGTATACCAAAGCTCTACGCCGACGTTGACTTTGCGCGGGACCAGTTCGCCTCTGTTGCATGAGGGCAAGGTCATCGCAGGTCTCGCCAACGGCAAGCTCGCGGCCCTTAACCTGAGTGACGGCAAGCTGTTATGGGAAGCGACCGTTGCAGAACCCCGTGGCCGCAGCGAACTCGAACGCCTGGTGGACATCAGCGGCGAGTTACAGATGCAGGATGACATCCTCTACGCGGCGAGTTTTCAGGGGCGGCTTGCCGCCGTGGACACAAACTCAGGCCGCCTGGTGTGGGTGCGCGAAATCCATTCCCAGGCCGGTCTCGCCGTGGATGAGCATGCGGTCTACGTGACCGACAATCAAAGCCATGTGCTGGCGCTGGACCGGCGCGACGGCGGTATCTTGTGGAAGCAGGACAAGCTGCATGACCGCGCGGTTACCGCCCCGGCGGTGTACGGGGATTACGTTGTGGTGGGTGATTTCGAGGGCTATCTGCACTGGCTGAACCGCACCGACGGCGCGTTTGCAGCACGCGTCAGAGTGGATGATGCCGGTCTACTTGCCGCGCCCGTTACGATGGGTGATACGCTCTATGCGCTCGGGAAAGGTGGTGCACTTACCGCCCTACGCGCTGCGCGCTAACGCCTGATGAACCCTTGCCGCTTGCGATAAAATTCTGCGTGAGGGCGACACGTTTTTCGTAAGCCTCACGCGCGATCCTCACGTCTTCAATAAAGTAGGGCAACTCCTCCACCAGCAGGGCTTGCGGCCCGTCCACCAGCGCCTTGTGCGGCACAGGGTGGAAATCCACCAGTACCATGTTGGCGCCGGCCACTACGCCTTGCGCGGTGACATGCATAACATCGAGGATGCCGTCCGGCGCGCGATCGCGCGAGCCCACCGAGTGCGACGGGTCCACACACACCGGCATGCGGGTGAGTCGCTTGATAACGGGCACGTGACTGAAATCCACAAAATTGCGGTGCGGATCGCCCGCGTTGGTCTTCATGCCGCGCAGCCCGAACACCACGTTGCGATTACCCTCGCTCGCCAGATACTCCGCGGCATTGAGCGATTCCTCCAGGGTGATGCCGAAGCCGCGCTTGAGCAGCACCGGAAATTCATTTTGACGTCCGACGATTTTCAATAACTCGAAGTTCTGGGTGTTGCG
>JAYUCX010000066.1:0-4226 GCA_043740145.1 Gammaproteobacteria bacterium | reverse complement strand
CCAGCACCAGCACCTCGGGTTTGTGTATCAGGGCCTGGGCGATTAACACCCGCCGCTTCATGCCGCCGGAGAGGGCCTGCATGTTGGTGTCGGCCTTGCCGGTGAGACTCAGAATCTCGAGCAATTCGTCAACCCAGGCCTCATTGGCGCGGCCGCGGCCGAAGTAGCCCGACTGCAGCCGCAGCACCTCGCGCACGGTAAAAAAGGCGTCGTACACCAACTCCTGGGGGACTACGCCGAGCGCCGTGCGCGCCGCACGGTAGTCGCTCACCACATCGCGACCGAAGATGCGCACCGCGCCGCTACCGGCGCGCGCCAGCCCCGCCATGATGTTGATGAGGGTGGACTTGCCCGCCCCATTGGGGCCGAGCAGTCCGAAGAACTCGCCGGGCTCGATGCTGAAATCCACGCCTTGCAAGGCGTGAACGTTCCCGTAATGCTTGTGCAGCTTGTTGATCTCGACGGCGAAGGTCATGAGAATGTGGGGCCGAATTATTCGGCTAAGCGCAAGGTCACGATATGCAGCTACGTGACTGCGAAATATAACCGCAGAGGAAATGCGTTATTTCAGGATACCCCAAAATCTCTACGTCCTCTGCGGTGAGTTTTTTACCATTCAATAGTAGCGGTCACGTTGCGCAGCTACGTGACACGCGTCAATCTAGGCCAACGGCAGTATATCGTTGAGGCCGCTGACCTTGGCGATGGCGGCCAATTGCCCGGGGATGTTTTGAAAGCAGATCTCCTTGCTACGCCGCCGCGCCTCCCGCAGCCACTCCAGCAGCAGGGCAAGACCCGCGCTGTCTACACGCTGCACGCCGGCAAGGTCGAAGGTTAGTCGCGGCAGCGGGGTGTTGAACAACTCACCCGTTTGCAGATAAAGCCGTGGCGTCGTGGCGAAGGTCAGTGCCTCCGGCAGGCGATAGCGGCCATCGCCATTGATTTGCAGCCGCAGTTCACTCTGCAACAGCAGATTTTCCAATTTTCTGGCTGCGGTTGGCGAGTTTTTCAATCAAGGCGTCCAGGCCGCTTTGCCGGATTTCGTTGGCGAACGAACTGCGGTAATTGGCCACCAGGCTGGTATTCTCGACCACCACGTCGTAGACCTTCCATTGGCCCTCTTTCACAAACAGGCTGTAGTTGATCGGGATAGAGGGGCCGCCCGGCTGCATGACCTCCGTCCTGACCGTCACGGTATTGGTGGCGGGGTCGGACTTGAAGGGCAGGTATTTGATCTCCTGGCCTGAATATTCCAGCATCGCCGTGGCGTAGGTACGCACCAGCAGATTGCGGAACTCCTGGGTGAAACGGCTCTTTTGTTCGGGCGTGGCCTCGCGCCAATATTTCCCCAACACCCAGCTCGAGATCCGCTCGAAATCAAAGTGCGGCAGGATGATCTCTTCGGTCAAGGCGTAGAGTTTGGCGGGATTGCCCTTGATGGCGTCGTGCTGGCTTTTAAGCGCCGTCAGCATGCGCTCCGAGGTCTCGCGCACCAGTTCGTCGGCAGGCATGCTCGCCCACGTTTGACCAGGTACGCTGAAGAGCGTCAGCACTAGAGCGAGCAGGGTCTTGGTCATGAGTTTCATAGGGGGTGATTTCTGCCGGTTATAACAAACAGTTACTATAAACCATTTTTTTGATGAGTGTGCGCTTTCAAGCCTGCGGATCCGGGGTCTTTGTTACTTCTTGTCCTTGCCTTCCGCCGCCTTGCTGAACAGGAATTCACCAATGATCTTTTCCAGCACCAGCGCCGACTGAGTCAGTGTGATTTGATCGCCGTTCTTGAGTAAGGTTTCATCTCCGCCCGGCTCCAGGCCAATATATTGTTCGCCCAGCAGTCCTGCGGTGAGGATGCTGGCCGAGGTATCGGCGGGGATATCACGGTATCTATTCTCGATGTTCAGCGTCACTAGGGCCTCGTGGCTGGCCTTGTCTATGCCGATGGCGGCGACTCGGCCCACTCGTACCCCGGCGATGGTGACCGGTGCGCCGGTCTTCAGGCTGCCGACGTTGGCGAACTTTGACGTGACCTGATAACTGTTATCGGCGTTCAGGTCGCCGAACACGTTAAAGTTGCTGACCTTGATGGCGAGCACGAGCAGGGCCGCGAAGCCCAGCGCGATGAAGATCCCGACGGAAACTTCGATGGTCCTGGTCTGTAACATGATTAGGGTTCTCCAAACATGAGAGCGGTCAATGCAAAATTCAGCGCCAGCACCGCGAGCGAGCTGTGCACCACGGTGCGGGTGGTGGCGCGGCCCACGCCCTCGGAGGTGGGCAGGGTGTCGTAGCCCTCGAACACGGCGATCCAGGTCACTGCAAAGCCGAACACCACGCTCTTGACGACGCCGTTCAGGATGTCTTCGCGAAAACTTACATGGGCCTGAATCTGCGACCAGAACGAGCCTTCGTCCACGCCGAGCAGCCCCACACCGACAAAATAACCGCCGTACACCCCCACCGCGCTGAAGATCGCTGCGAGCAGCGGCATGGCGATGAAGCCTCCCAGCAGGCGTGGGCCGATGACGCGGGTGATCGGGTCCACCGCCATCATCTCCATCGCAGAGAGCTGTTCGGTGGATTTCATCAGCCCGATCTCGGCCGTCAGCGCGGAACCGGCGCGCCCGGCGAATAACAGCGCCGAGACCACCGGCCCCAGTTCGCGCACCAGCGACAGGGCCACCACCACCCCGAGCGACTCCTCGGCGCCGAAATCAACCAGCGTATTATAGCCCTGTAACCCTAGCACCATACCGACAAACAGACCCGACACGATGATGATGAGCAGAGATAATACCCCTATTGAGTAGACTTGCTGAATCACTAGCAGGGGGCGTCTTACTAGTCCGGTAAGGCCGCGCAGGGTTTGCAGCAAAAACAGTGTCCCGCGCCCCAGCCGCTCGAATACCCCGAGCCCCCATCGACCCAAGCGCTGTAACCAGTCTGTCATTAGCCTGTGCCCAACAGATCTGCGCGGTAGTCGGGGGCCGGGTAGTGGAACGGCACCGGCCCATCGGCCAGTCCTTGCAGAAACTGCTGCACCTGGGCCGACGGCGATTTGACCAGCTCGTCAGGCGGCCCGTGGCCGATGACCTTGCCCTCCGATAGCACGTAGATGTAATCGGCGATGCCGGCCGTCTCCGTTACGTTGTGGGAGACCACAACGCTGGTGAGGCTCAAGGCGTCGTTGAGGGTGCGGATGAGCTGCACGATGGTGCCGAGCGAAATCGGATCCTGACCGGCGAACGGTTCGTCGTACATAATCATCATCGGATCGAGGGCGATGGCGCGCGCCAGCGCCACGCGCCGCGCCATGCCGCCGGACAGTTCGCTAGGCATCAGGTCGCGCGCGCCGCGCAGGCCCACCGCCTGGAGCTTCATTAGCACCAGATCGCGGATCAAGGGCTCGGGGAGTTTAGTGTGCTCGCGCAGCGGAAAGGCGATGTTGTCGTAGACGTTGAGATCGGTAAGCAGCGCGCCGCTCTGAAACAACATGCCCATGCGCTTGCGCAGTTCATACAGCTCGCCGCGCGAGAGTTTGGAAATATCCAGCCCGTCCACCACGACGCTGCCGCTCTGCGGACGCAACTGGCCGCCGATCAGGCGCAGCAAGGTGGTCTTGCCGGTGCCACTCGGCCCCATGATGGCGGTCACCTTGCCGCGCTGGATGTCGAGATCCACGCCGTTGAAGATCACACGCTCGCCGCGCGCGAAACGCAGGTTGCGGATTTGGACGAGGGGTGGCTGCTCCATGGTCGGCTTGGGTTGTTCTGATTCTGGACGGGACAAGTATCGGTAACGGGCTGAGTTAAGTCAATCAGAGACCCTTGGCTGGCCGGGGCTTAACCCGTATTCCGCATCCCTGCGGCAATGGCGTTGATGCTGCGTAGCAGAGGCATGAGCCAGACGTTCTTGGCGGTTTCGGCGAGACTAGGGTCACGATAACGCTTAAGCAGGGTGATTTGGATCGCGTTGAGCGGATCGAGGTAGGGATTGCGGCGGCTGAGTGACAGCGCCAGCGGCGGGTTCTCATCAAGCAGTGTGGCGGACTTGGCGACCTTCAGAATTTCCTCCACGGTGCGCTCATATTCGGCCTGGATGATGGGGTAGATGCGTTCGGCGAGCTTGATGTCTTCGCACAGCCCGGCATAATCCTTGGCGATATCCATATCGGCCTTGAACAGGGCCATCTGGGTGTTGCCGAGCAGCGCCCGGAAGAACGGCCA
>JAYUCX010000065.1:0-4270 GCA_043740145.1 Gammaproteobacteria bacterium | reverse complement strand
AAAATCGTGCGGCCGTTCATGATCTCGGTGGGGATGTTCGGCAGTCTGGTGCTGCTCTCCAACCTCATCTGGGCATACAACCTGTTTCGCACCGCGCGTGGCTGGAGCGAGCCGCAGAGCGCAAAGCCATAATGCGTGCGGGCTACAGATTCTTCCCGCTCTATCTCGTAGTTCTTTTGACGGCCTGCGACTTTGGGCCGCGGGTGAGCGTCGGCATGCAGGCCCCGCCGATCGCCACCAAGACCCTGGCCGACGTGGGTGGCGACTTCAGCAAGATCACCACCTACCGCTATCCCGATGCGCGCATGTATCAGTACTCGCTCGATCAGGCGCTCAAAACCGGCAAGCCCATCGTGCTCGCCTTCGCCACCCCCGGTCACTGCACGCCCTGTGATCAGCAGCTCCAGATGCTCAAGGCCATGATGAACAAATACGAGCCGCGGGTGCTGTTTATGCACATAGACCAGTACCAAAACCCGCAGGCCTTCAAGGCCTTCGGTATAATGGGCGACCCCTGGACCTACGTGATAGACCAAAAACAGACGGTGCGTTATGTACAGGCCGGACGGGTCATGTACGGCGAACTCGAGGCGCAGCTGAGCCGCGTGCTGCCCGCGGCAACCGCTAAACAATGAGCGGCGTCACGCGCTACGTCCTTCAGCCGGACCGGCAGGGGGTGTTGTGGGATTTGCTGTTATATGTGCCCACCGTCGTCGTGCTCGGGCTGCTCGGTCTCAAGCTGGGGTATGGCGAGAACCCGTCCGTGGCCTATATCCTTTATTTTATGGCCTCGTTTTTCTTCATCGCGGGCGCCAACCGTATTCTTAAAACCCGCCTGATGTGGCTGCCCACCTCCCCGGTGGCGATCGAAACCAGCCGCGAGCAGGTGCGCCTGGAATTGCGCAACGGCGAGAGGGTGCAATTGGTCAAGGACGTCCGTTATTACAGCGACACCCAGGGCAAGTCCTTCGGGCTTTCCGGCAAGGATGTCATGGCCCATCCGAGGCAATTCATCTTCCACTGCGGACAGTTTCAAGATGCCGCGACCTTCAAAGAGGTGCGAGAGGCCTTGGCGGCTTACAAATAGAGGGGCTGGGGTTTGAAGTGTGAGGCGTAAAGCGTAAGGCGTGAAGCGTTAAGGAGTAAAAAGCTATTTCCCCTCATCCCCAGCCCCTAGCCCCTTCTTCTAATCACATCCCAGGCAAGATAACCCAACAGAGCCGCTCCAACCAGGACTGCACAAGTGATTACCGTAAATTCCGTGGTCTTGCTGACCAGACCGCCGATCAGCATATGTACCGAATACCCCAGTATGGCCAGTCCGGCAACGGCTGCAATCAAATAAATGATAATTTCTTTCATATCAGGTGTTGAAATTATAACGCGACCTAGGGTAAATTATAACGATAATCGGGCGGACGCTTGTATACAGGCGCCTCGCAAACACTTAAACAAGTCCAAGAGCGGAGAGAGACATGGCGAAGTCGGTCAGCATGGTGAGGAAATCCCTGATACTGAGCGTAGTGGTGGGCATGGTGGTGGGGATGGGTAACGGCAGCGTGTTCGGAATTTATCTCATGGCCAATCTGGGCCGTGGCGCCTTTGGCGACTGGGGCGGCTGGAACTCTTACAATCCGTTCGGGTACTTCAACGGCTTCATGACCTGGACTATGTTGGTATTCGGCTTCGCCTTTATCTGGATCTTATTGTCCGCCCTGCATGGCCATGATAAGATGTCCAAAGCGAGGCAGGGCGGCGATTATCACTAAGGCTGCGTTGCAGCAACTTATCCCTAAATTTATGCAGTCGGAACAAACAGCGCACGGAGCTAACAAATGGGTCTTTTAGCAAAAATCGCCGCAGTTTTCAGTATGATCGCCGCGTTCTCCAGCATGTGGCTTGCATGGTATCTGATGATCCCCTGCAAGGTGTGCGGCAAAGTGGGTAACCGCGGGCTGATCAAGAAGTGCTGTCCGGCGCCGGCCAAAAAGTAAGCGCCGGTCTTAATCAGGCCTAAATATAACTAAAATTATTTTACGGGACGTGCGCGCAGCGCACGCTACAGATTTCGAGTTTGATGAGGTATTAGCATGTTGACTAAATATTTGTTTTCCAAGAGCGAAGACATCCCACCGGGCACAGCCACGCTGTTCTTCTCTTTTTCGGCCATCGTCTGGTTTATCATAGGCACGGGTTTGGGCTCCTTCAATGCCGCCAAATTGGCCTTCCCCGACTGGGTGACCGGCTATGAGTTCTTCGCCTTCGGCAAGATGCGCCAGGTGCATGTAATGGCGGTGATCTTCGGCTGGATCTCAATGGCCTTCGCCGCCGCGATGATGTACATCACCCCGGCGCTCGGCAACACCAAGTTGTGGTCGGAAAAGCTCGCACTATGGAGCTGCATGAACTGGAATATCGCCCTGGCTGTGGGCCTGATCACCATGTGGATGGGCATGACCTCCGGGCGCGAATACTCCGACTTTATCTATCCCATAGATCTCCTCCTGCTGTTTGCCGTGCTGATCCCGGTATCGCTCAATGTGTGGATGACCATCGCCAAGCGCCGCACCCAGGGTATCTACACGACCAACTGGTTCTTCGCCGGTTCGATCTTCATGCTGCTGATCGTGCTGCTGGTGGGTAATCTGCCTGAGTATTTCCATCTCACCGGCCTGACCGAGGCCTATCTTACCTGGTGGAACGCACATAACATTCTCGGCCTGTGGATCACTCCGGTGGCCGCGGCCATCGCCTACTACACCATCCCGAAAATCACCGGCAACCCGCTGTACTCGCATCGTATCGGACACCTGCACTTCTGGTCTATCGTGATCTTCTACTCCACGCCCGCCGCGCATCACCTGATGTCCGCGCCGTTGCCCGAGTGGCTGAAGTCGTTCGCCTCGGTGGAGGGCGTGCTGATCCTGGTGCCCGCGATCGCCTTCGTATCCAACATCCTGCTTACCATGCAGGGCAAGTGGAACATGTTTGTGGAGAACATCGAGGTGCGCTTCACGGTGACCGGCGTGCTGCTCGCCATTCCCTTGAACATGCAGGGCGGCTTCCAGCAGACCCGCTCCATCAACTGGTACATCCACGGCACCGGCTGGATCGTGGCGCACGCGCACCTGGCGCTGCTCGGCTTCTCCACCTTCATTGAGGTGGCCGCCGTGTACTACGGCTTGCAGATGATCATGAAGCGCAAGCTGTATTCCCTGGCTCTCGCCAACTTCCACTTCTGGATGCTTTTGATCGGCTTCTCCATCTACTGGATCTCTATGACCATCGCAGGCCTGATCCAGGGCGCGGGCAAGATTTACGAAGTGCCCTACATTGACATCGTGACGGCCGAGCATCCGTACATGATCGCGCGCTGGTTCGGCGGCACTCTGGTGTTCCTGGGCAACTGCGTGTGGCTGTACAACATGTACATGACGGCGCGCGAAGGCACCCCTGTGCCGGCCGGCCGCATGGTGCATGAGCTGGCCTACGAGCGTTAATAGAATATTGCTTAAGGGAGTATAGACGTGGCCTTTAGAGAATATAAAATCGGCGCGGTGATGTTCGGCGCGGCGCTCAGCTTGTCCATGTTCATCACGCTGGTGATACCGAGCTTCAACATCTTCTCGGTGGGCTCGACGGCGCTTGCGCTCGATAAACAGTTGACCTATGGCTTCAACAGCAGTTTTAGCTTCAGCGACCCGCGCCTCAAGGGGCACGCCGCGCCCACCAAGGTTTTGTTGAATAAGGACCCGGCCTCGGGTGCCGACATGGACCCGGTGTACGCTTATGTATTCCGCCCCGGGATTCCATTTCCCAGCGGCATCAAACATCCGAAGGTGCTCGGCACGGGCAGCGCGGAGTTGAGCGTTGAGCAGGGTAAAATCCATGAGGCAAGCGAGAAGCAGGGCGCCGTGTTCCTGGTCAAGAGCGGCGACTACGAAGGTAAGTCCTATCCCTACATAGAGAACGCCAGCGTCACCCACGGCTGGACGCCTAATGCGGTGCTCACCGCAGCCGGTGACGCCAACGCCCACTATGCCGGTTCGGGCAAGGTCATCTTCGTGCGGGAGGGTTGCTGGTGGTGCCACACCCTGCTGCCCGAACAGACTCAGGACTTCCAGTACTTCGGTGCGCCGCCTTACCTGGGTGACTTCAACGGCGAGTCTCCGACCACGTTCGGCTCCGACCGCAAGGGGCCTGATCTGTTGCATGTGGGCGCGCGCAACTCCTCCAAGGAGTGGATGATGATGCACTTCTTCAATCCGCG
>JAYUCX010000064.1:0-4301 GCA_043740145.1 Gammaproteobacteria bacterium | reverse complement strand
CAGTAAAAAATACGTAATAGTGGCTTCATATTGAGCAAACATTATTCGAGGAACCCCCATGCCGTACCTAAAAATACAGACCAATATCCCCATGCAGTCCAGGGTCGTCCAGGACCTGCTTAAAAAGGCCTCCTATACCGTCGCCTTACACCTGGGTAAGCCGGAATCTTATGTGATGGTGGCCATGGAGCCGTCCACGCCGATGCTCTTCGCCGGGACGGATGCACCGCTTGCCTATCTGGAGCTTAAAAGCGTCGGCTTGCCGCAGGCCAAGACCAAGGAACTCTCCAAGATACTTAGCGAGCTTCTGGAAAAGGAGTTGAGCATTCCGAAGGATCGTGTCTATATCGAGTTCGCCAGTGCGAGCGGCTCTATGTGGGGCTGGGATGGGGGGACGTTTTAACAGCCTACTGAAAAACGCGCTAAGGGGCGCATCGCGGCGTTGGAAATGGGCTCAAAATGCTCATTGACTCCGTGTCAACTGCGCTTTTTCGCCCGTTTCCGCCTTGCGCTGCATCCCCTGATCACGTTTTTCAGCAGGCTGTTAATCCGTTTTGCCGGGGAAGACCCTCCGCCCCCGACCCTATAGAGGGGGTGTATCATAATGGCTATGTTCAGGTTTTGAGGTGCCCTTGAGAGGAAGCGATCTATGATCTCGTTACGTAAGGCCGCCGAGCGCGGTCACGCCAATCACGGCTGGCTCGACACCTATCACAGCTTTTCCTTCGCCGATTACTATGACCCCGACCACATGGGTTTTGCGAGTCTGCGTGTCATCAACGAAGACCGTGTCGCGCCCGGTGGAGGCTTCCCCACGCACGGCCACCGCGACATGGAAATCATCACTTATGTCCTGGAAGGCGCACTGCAGCATAAGGACAGCATGGGCAACGGCTCGGTAATCCGCCCGGGCGATGTGCAGCGCATGAGCGCGGGCACGGGTATCACACACAGCGAGTCCAATGCCTCCGAAAGCGAGTTTGTGCATCTGCTGCAGATTTGGATCATTCCCGACAAAACCGGCGTGGTCCCGAGCTATGAACAAAAATACTTTGCGCCGGGTGAGAAGCAGCATCAACTGCGTCTCATCGCTTCACGCGACGGGCGCGACGGCTCGGTGCGGATAGAGCATGACGGTTTTGTCTACGCCAGTCTGCTCGATGGGGGCGATGAGTTGAACCACATACTTGCCCCCGGCCGCAAGGCTTATGTACAGGTTGCCCGCGGAGCGCTCAGCGTCAATGGTAAAAAAGTAAATGCGGGTGATGGTGTGATGCTTGAGGATGAACACGAGGTACGTTTGAGTGATGCCAAGCAAGCGGAAGTGTTGTTGTTTGATCTAACATAAGGGAATGATATGGCGACCATGAAGGCGGTACGCATCCATGAGTATGGCGGTCCGGAAGTGCTGCGCCTGGAAGACGCGCCGATTCCTGTGCCGGCTGCCGGTGAGGTGCTGATCCGCGTGCACGCGGCGGGAATCAACCCCGTGGACTGGAAGATACGCGAGGGCCGGTTGCGAGGGCGTGTTGAACACCGTCTGCCGCTCATCTTAGGTTGGGATGTCGCGGGTGTCATCGAGGCGCTCGGCCCCGATGTCACGCAATTCAAAATAGGTGATGCGGTGTATGCACGCCCGGACATCGCGCGCAACGGCGGCTATGCGGAATACATCGCGGTGCGCGCCAGCGAGGTGGCGATGAAACCGAAGTCACTCGATTTCATCCACGCCGCCGCCGTGCCGCTCGCCGCGCTCACCGCCTGGCAGGCCTTGTTCGACGCGGCGAAATTGGCCGCCGGACAAACAATTTTGGTGCACGCCGGCGCGGGCGGAGTAGGGAGCTATGCGGTGCAATTCGCGCATTGGAAGGGCGCGCGGGTGATCGCCACCGCCAGTGCCCGAAATGCCGATTTAGTGCGCAGCCTCGGCGCCGATGAGGTGATTGATTACACCCAGACGCGCTTCGAAGATCTGCTGCGGGATCTGGACGTGGTATTCGATACCGTCGGCGAAGAGGTGCAGCAGCGCTCCTGGAAGGTGCTGAAGAAGGGCGGCATTCTGGTCTCCATCCTCGCGCTCACCGTACCTAACGATGCCGCCGCCCGGGATTTGCGCTCGGCTTACGTATTCGTGCAACCCAATGCCGCGCAGCTTGGGCAGATTGCCGAGTTGATAGACGGAGGTCACGTCAAGCCGGTGGTTGAGACCGTACTGCCACTGAGCGACGTCCGCCAGGCCCACATCCTGAGCCAGAGTCGTCACGCGCGCGGGAAAATTGTGCTGCGCGTAGTGGATTAAAAGTTTTAGAGCCCGCTCTTCTTCCAGTCTGCGAGGAACTGATCGAGGCCATTGGCGGTGAGCGGGTGCTTGTACATCTGCTCCAGCACCTTGAACGGCATCGTGGTGACATGCGCCCCGATGCGCGCCGCTTCGATCACGTGCGTGGGGTGGCGGATGGAGGCGACCAGCACCTGCGTCTTCCAGTCGTAGTTGTTATAAATGTCCACGATCTCGGCGATCAATTCCATACCGTGTTCGCCGACGTCATCAATGCGGCCGACAAACGGCGAGATAAAGGTCGCGCCCGCCTTGGCGGCGAGGATCGCCTGGGCGGCGGAGAAACAAAGCGTGACGTTGACCATCGTGCCGGCATCGGACAAGGTGCGGCAGGCGCGCAGGCCCTCTGGCGTAAGTGGTACCTTGACCGTGATATTCGGCGCGATCTTGGCCAATTCCTGGCCTTGCTTGAGCATCCCCGCGTAGTCCAGGGCCGTGACTTCGGCGCTCACCGGGCCTTTGACGAGGTCGCAGATGAGTTTGATCTGTTCGTGAAAGCTGATGCCGCTTTCTTTGGCCATCAGTGTGGGGTTGGTGGTGACACCGTCGGCCATGCCGAGTTCGGCGGCCTTGCGGATGTCCTCGATGTGCGCCGTGTCTATAAAAAATTTCATATCCGTCTCCTCATGCTTGAAAGATCAGGGGTGACAATATAACTACAAGATTAGTGCCAACTTTTGTTGTTTTTCGGCCCAACCTTGCTTACTCCGCCACCACCTCGATATCTGGCTCAATCGAGTGCACCAAATTTTCAATCGCGGACAGGGTGCCGGCCAGTGAGCTGGGGCAGGTTCCGCAGGCGCCGTGATAGCGCACCTTGAGCAGATTGCCGTCCAATTCCAGTATTTCCAGATCACCGCCGTCGCTCGTCAGATAGGGCCGGATGCGCTCATCAATCAGCGCGCTGATGCTGGTCAGACGAGGATCTTCCGTTCCGGTGCTGGGCGTATTCGTACGGGTCTGAAATTCAACCGTCTGGGCGCTCGCGGCCGCTGCCGCGCGGATGGGTACGGCGAGTTGCTTCAACAGTTCCGGCCACGAGGCATTGCCGTCCTGGGTGACCGTGATCCAGTGGTCCACGTAAAACACGTTGGTGACGTGCGGGATGCCGAACAAGGTCGCCGCCAAAGGATCGTTGGCCGCGGCGGCGGCGCTGTCATAGGAACGTTTCACACCAAAGGTGAGCGGTTCCTTCAGCACGAACTTGATCGCGTTGGGATTCGGAGTCCCTTCAATCTCTGCAATTTTAGGCATGGCTATACCGCTTACAGGGCACCTCTAAAAATAGTGAATTTTGTCTTTAGGCAAGGCGAAATTCTGCGAGGAAGCGCAGTGTACACGTAGTACATGAGCATTCCGAGCAGAATTTGAACGCCGCATAAAGACAAAAGACGCATTTTTAGAGGTGCCCTACACATTTCCCACGATAGACTTCATTGGCTCATCCGCCCCTTCGGTCGAGGCCACATGTTCATTGCTGAATGCGGCATGCAGAGTGTGCCAGGGCAGAATCGCGCACTTCACCCGCGCCGGCAGGTCACGCACGCCCGCGAACACGGTGAGCCTGCCTAGGTGATGAGGCTGATGTTCGATATTGAGTTTACCGGTGGCCATGTCACGAAACTCCTGCACCATTTGCTCCGCCTCCGGCAGCGTCTTGCCTTTTACGTAGGTGGTCATCATCGAGGCCGAGGCCTTGCAGATCGCGCAACCTTCGCCTTGAAAGGCGAGATTCTTGATGCGATCATCCTCGACACGCACCGACAAGATAATGTGATCGCCACACAGCGGATTGTGTCCTTCCGCACGGCGATTGGCATTCTCCAGCGCACCATAGTTACGCGGTTTTTTGTTGTGATCCAGGATCACTTCCTGGTAGAGCTGTTTGGTGTCCATCAGGCAAACATCCTTTGCACGTTCTTGATGCCCGCGACCAGCGTATCCACCTCCTCGATGGTGTTGT